>CAYXMS010000009.1:0-38885 GCA_964466185.1 uncultured bacterium | reverse complement strand
AAGAGAAATTTTACCAAATTAATCAAATTTTTGCTTTAGATTTCAACAGGCCCTTAAAAAGACTGCCTGAAGCTATTCAAAGCGAATTTCCTAAAGTGGGAATTCAGTTTTACAGTCTCTTCTAATTGCTAATATTGCATCCAATTATTTACTTCTATAGCCCAATAAATAATTTGTCTTACCATAGGTTTTTCAAAATTACGATCTATTACAGATTGAGGAATGTTATATAATTTAGAAATATGCATGTTACAGCATTGAACTATAAACAGATCTAAAACATCTTCCATTTTAAAATCTATATCTTGATTTTGACAGCTCTCCGGCAATAAATGTTTAAACAATTCTATATCATCGTCAGAGATTTCTTCTGCAAACTCTAGCCTTTGAAAAAAAGAAGGCAAAGCTGCAACAAGCTTGTATTGATATTCCTTTAAATTAATTCGAAGGCTATTTATTAAATGTGATTTTTCTTCACATATTTCCTCCAACTCCTCGTTTTTAGCAGTAATTTGAGCTTCGATTTCTTGCTTTTTGTTTTCAAATAATTGATGATTTTCTAAATCCGATTGAAGTTCACTCAATCTTTGACGAGCTTCCTCTAAATTACCTACTGTTAAAAACAGGGCAGGTCCTTCCCTTTTTAATTGGTCCACGAGTTGTTGAGCAAATTCTATTAGTGCATTATCATTATCTGGCATTTTTTCTTGATCGTTTTTATAAATTAAAATATACGGTATTAATCTAAATTTAGCATTTTCCAAAGCTTGAGTATTTGTTGGTTTGGCAACATATTTTTTAAAATCTATTAAAGCTTCTGCAAATTTTTGTGCTTGATTTGTTAAATTTGTTATATAATTATTATCTAGATTTATTGCATATTCCTGCGCTAATTCATAATTTTTGTATTCTTTCTGATATTCATGAAATTTTTCTTTAAAATCTTGTAATTCTAAATCTAATGAAATACCTTGATCTGAAAAAGGTTTTAAAATTGATTCACATATTTTTTCTATTGATACTTTTTCTTCCAATTCCAATATTTCTCGCTTCAAGCCATCTATTGAATTTTCTAATGAACCAACTCTTTTTAAACCGTTTAATTTTTCTGCCGTTGGTTTAACCGAATTAATTAATTCTTTTAATTCTTGCTGGTGGGGAAATCCTTGTCTTTTTACAGGCTCTTGAATCTCCTCTATATTTTTTTCTTCAAAAATAACATACAAGCTAGCCAAGATCTCCTGCCATTTTTGGAATTTATTAGCTTGAGGAGAAAGGGTTAAAAGCCGTTCTTTCAAAAATAAAGTTATAATCTGCTTTTTTAACCCAAAAATCTGTTTGTTTTTTTTCTTTTTTTTAGGAGTTTGTTTTAATTCTTTTTTATATTCACCTCTTTTCCTTTGACATTCTCTTACTTCATCTTGATTTTGATCAAAATCAAACAGGTCAGGACTTTCGCTTAATAGAAACTTTAGTTCTTGCATGACAAATTTTTCAAAATCAAAAACTGTATCATCAACTTTTAAAAGCCGATCTGCAAAAAAAATATTTTTTCCTAAAAAATTGGCTATTTGTTCTAATCTGCACAATTTATGATCAACACTTTTGCCGGACCAGTTTTGACTTTGATCAACTTGATCTAAAACTTTTTTTAAAGCCGCAAATTCAGGATGCACAATTTTTTCTTTTACAAATCTAAAGTATTGTTGAAGTTCATTTGTTGTAAGTTTTTCATCATCAATTAAGTTACTTAAAAGCTTAGGCATGTTTTCTTTAATAAAAGCAAAATCTATAACCTCATCTTTTTCTATACCAAATTTCAAACGTTCTAAAATAACCATTTTTTCTTCTACCGAAGCATTTTCTGGTAATTTCTGCTCTATGCTTTGTGAAGATTGCTGTGCTAAAGACTGTTTGGCAAATATTCCCAATTTGGTTCTAAAATCTGTTAATTTAGCCATCAGCCAGCTTTCTGGATTTAATAAAACTTCAAAAAGTAAATCATCAGTAAAAACAAAACCATACTCTTTTAAAAAAAGATCTATTTGATTTTTTTGTTCTATAGATAATTCATTCATCTGCGACATTGGAATACTGTCTAAAGTCTCTGCAGCAACAGAACCAACTCTTTGCCCACTTTGTTCTAAATATTGAAGTTTAATATCACTCAACTCAATACTTTCTCTTTCACTTCGCCGGACAGTTCTATTGCTAAAAAATTTTCTAATCTGTTTAATCACACCAAGATTTGAAAAAAAGCTCCAAACACGCGTAGCAATGTTTTGAATTGCATTTTGACGGCGACTGGAAGAATCATCTATTCTATACAATTTTTCAGGAGATCGGTGAATAAAATGTCTAATAAATTTAAGTATTTTCAAATTCATTTAAATCAATGTACAGTTTTTTATATATATAATTATTAAAAAAATATTTTTAAAGAATTATTAAATCTAAATATTTTAGATTTAATACAAGAAAAAACAATTCAAACTTTCCATTTGCGCATTGTGAATGCTAAAACATTAAACATTAAAACCTTATAAATTTTATTTGGAAGCCGAAAATAAATTCTGAAAATCTAAAAACAATAAAAATTCTATCCCCTTTATAAATCAAATATCAAGTAGAAACAAACTTTTTAAAAGTTTAAGTTGATTTTTTTAAGAAAAGATACGTAAGCTGCTACTTAGACTTAAAAAAGGAGTTTTTTATGGCCAAGTTGATTTTTGAGAATAACAATGAAAAATTTGATCTACCGGATGGTTCTCCTATTAGTGATTCCAGTGAAAAAGCAGGCATTCCTTTTGCTTGTGGAGGAGAAGGCATTTGCGGCAGCTGTGTAATTGAAATTGTTTCAGGAATGGAAAACCTGTCTCCGCCGACAGACCATGAAAAAAACTTTTTTGGGGAAATCGGCTCAGAAAGACTAGCCTGTCAGTGCAAGATCTTAAAAGGAACAGTCCAGGCTAAGTTTTAATGATCAAAAAAGATATTTTAATAGCTGAGATTTTTAATCAGTATCCAGAAAAATCCCGGGAAATAGCAGAGCTTTTAATGGACACCGGCATTGGCTGTTTGGGCTGTTCGTCAGCGGCTTTTGAGAGTTTGGAAGACGGACTTAAAAACCATGGTATGTCTGATGCTGAAATTGATGACTTGGTTAAAAGAATTAATACAATTATCAAAGAATAAAATTAAAGCCTGTGTATTTTTTGTTTTTTAAAGCATGTAAAAAGATTTAGTAATTTTTTTAAAAAATTTAAATCTTTCTAAAAAAGGGCTTTTAGGTTATTTTTTTGCAAAAAATGATAATATAAAGTTGTTTTAAGGAATTTTTTTTATGAAAAGCGAGAGATTAAAAAAGTTAGAAGCGGAACTGGCAGATTTAGAAAAATGGCTGTCTTTAGGATTAGTTCCTAAAAAGGAATTGTCCAAGCACAAAGCGGAAATGGACAATATCAAGCATAAGATCAAAGAAGAATCAGAAAGACTGCAATTCTTAAAAGAATCCGGCGACAATGAAGATTTTGAACTGCCCAAGCGCTCTTCCAAACAGCCCTATTCAGAACCCCAAACCATGCCGGGTTTGGAAATAAACACAGACTCTGACGCGAATATAGAAACAGAAACTTTTGATATGGAAACAACAGTCGGCGAATCTACTTCTTACCGAGAGGAAGCAACAATTATTGAAGATTTGGAAGAAGACCCCTTTTCTGACAAAAACCGTTGGAAAAGAGGAGTATTAGAAGATCCTGATGCCGATAACTGGTAAAAGAAAAAATTTTCCTGCTCAATTTTCTATATATTTTCATGTACCTTTTTGTTTAAAAAAATGTCCTTACTGTCATTTTTATTCCATTTTTCCCCAAAAAGACTTGATTGAAAAATACAAAAAAGCTGTTTTACTGCATTTAGACCATTTTTTTTCAAATCCAAAAAATTTAAAATTTTTAACAAACAGCAAAATAACCTCAATTTATTTCGGAGGAGGAACCCCGTCTTGTTTAGAACATAATTTTTTCCAAACAGTTTTAGAAAAGATTTCTAATTTTTCTTTAAAAGCAAACATTGCATTTGAGCAAGATCTGGAAATAACCTTGGAGGCCAATCCCTTTCAGCTGAATTTAAAAAAGCTCAAAGCTTTTAAACAAGCAGGCATTAACCGGCTTTCTTTAGGAGTCCAGTCATTTGAAAACAGCTTATTAAAATTTTTACAAAGACAGCATAGCCGAGAAGAGGCAGAAAAAACCATTTTTTCAGCCTGTGAGGCTGGTTTTGACAATCTCTCAATTGATTTAATGTATGATATTCCCCAACAAACAGAAAAACACTTTTTAAATAGTGTAGAAAAAACCCTTTCTTTACCGATAACGCATATTTCTCTTTATAATTTAACGTTTGAAGAAAATACTGTTTTTTTTAAAAAGAGAAAAAAACTTGAAAAAGCAGTTTTATCAGAAAATCTGTCTTTACAAGCTTTTCAAAAAGCCGTCTGTTTATTACAAAATAAAAATTTCCAGCGTTATGAAATTTCCGCCTTTGCCAAAAACAACCAAATTTCTATGCATAACATAGGTTACTGGAACAGCCGGACATTTTTAGGCTTTGGCCCTTCTGCTTTTTCTTATTTTCACAATAAGCGTTTTCAAAATTTTTCCGATCTAAACCGATATTGCTGTACTATAGAACAAAACCTATCCCCAATCTCTTATGAAGAAAAACTCGACTATCCCCATAACCTACGCGAGCTATTAGCTATTAACCTGCGCATGCTTCAGGGCATAAATTTAAAAGAATTCGAAAACAAGCACGGAACAATAGATCAAGAAACTATCAAGCGGATTGAAAACTTAAAACAATTAAATCTGCTAACAGAAAAAAAAATGGTTTTAAAATTAACAGCCAAAGGAGCTCTTTTTTACGATCTATTAGCAGAAGAAATTATTTAATAAATTTTATTTAAATTTAACTTATTTTTTTTCAAAAGTTATACTAAAAAAGCCTGTTTTTCTTTCTCGCTCATTTCCCGATAAACGCCTTTAGGCAATCTACCAAGCCGACAAGGACCAATTCTAATCCTGCACAAAGAAAAAAGCTCAAGGCCTGCTTTTTTAAGCAGCAGTTTAACTTCATGTTTTCTACCGTCTACCACCGTAATTAAAAGGCTATATAGATCTTTTTTTACAAGCTTGACCGGCCTGACTTTTTTGTTTTCCACAAAAGTGCCTTTTTGCAACTTTTCCAAATGTTTAAACAGAATTTTGTTTTTGACATTTGCCAGATACTCTTTTTCTATTTTGTATCTGGGATGAACAACACGATTGGCAAAACTGCCGTCATTGGTCACAATCATCAAACCAAAAACATCTTTATCCAGTCTGCCTGCGGTAAAAAGCCTAGCGGGAATTTTTTTAAAATAATCAACTACCAAAACTTCATTTTTTTTGCGGACATTAGAACAAAATACATTTTTAGGCTTATGAAAAAGAAAATAATATTTTTGATCTTCTATTGAAACCGATTTTTCTAAAACTTTAATTTTATCTTTTTCAGGATCTACCAAAGTCTGGGGCAGCAAAACAGTTTTCCCATTTACCGATACCTGACCCTCAAAGATCAGCTTTTCAGCTTTTCTTCTAGAAGCAATCCCCGCTTGAGCTAAAATTTTTGCAAGACGCTTTTTCATGGTTTTTTAAAAAATTCCTTTTTCTTAAAATTGTTCGAAAATTTTCCTGCAAAGATTAAAAAGACTGCCGGTTTTTTGTGCAGGTCTATTTTTTTCTCTTTCCAGGCCTTTATTGTATTAACAATTATTTTTTCTCTTTCCGACATCAGATCCACAGCTACTGCCAGATAAGTTTTTTCTTGCAAAACTTCCAAAATAACCTGCATTAGTTTTTGATTGCGATAAGGTGCTTCAATAAAAAACATGGTTTTCTGATGCTGGGAAGAGACTTTTTCCAAAGCTTTTACTCTAGTTTTTAATTTCATTTCTTCCCTCGGCAGATATCCCTCAAACGAAAAACTTTGCGCAGGCAGGCCGGAAACTAAAAGAGCATAAATTATAGCAGAAGGCCCTAGAACAGCTTTGACAGGTATTTTATTTTGATGGGCTAAAAAAACAATTTCACTGCCGGGATCTGCTAAAATAGGCAGGCCGGCATCGGAAATCAGACCTGCCTGCTTTGTCTTTAATTTTTCAATAATCTCTGTTTTAGCCTCTTTTTGTGTATGCTCGTTTAAAAGATAAACCGGCAGCTGATTAGCCCTCTCATGCGTTAAAAACTTGACCAGATAACGTCTGGCAGATTTTTCACTTTCAGCAATTAAAAAATCCAGTTTTTCTATTTGTTTTTTTAAATCGCCTGGAAACTGCTCCAAGCTTTTTTGAAAAGCATCTAAAAAATTAGGCAGAATAATCAGAGGCATAATCTAACAATTTAGTTTGTAAAAAGGTTAAAAGAGCTGCATAGTCGTCAATATTGTTTTTTGACATTAAATCTATTTTAAAAAGTAGCTTTAAAGCTTTTTTAAAAAACTCGCTGGAAAGTTTTAGGGCCGCCTGTTTTCTTTTTTCCAAAGTTTTAGGCCTAACATGAGGAAAATGGGAGCGGTAATCAAAATGAGCAATCCGCCTTTCCAAAACGGATGCCAGCTTATAGCCTTCCTGTAAATTATAGCGCAAAATAGGTAAAAGCATATGAAAAAACTGCGCATCCAGATGAATATCATTTAAATTAGCCTTTTCAGCAAAAGCAATTTGTTCGGCTATCTGCCAGGATGTGCTTTTATTATAAAGACGGGTAATTTTTTCAACATCACCTTCTTCAATTTGCAATTTGTCTGCCGCAAAACTAATAACTTTTTCAATTTCATTTTCAATTAAGGCCAGTTCCAAACCGGTCCTTTCCAAAAGCAAAAACACAGCTTCTTTAGTAATGTTTTTTTTAGCCTGAGCACATTTTTCTTTAACAAAAGAAATCAATCTTTTTTCTTTTTCAAAAAGGTTTTCAAAAAAAAGATCTAAAATAATACCGCCTTTTCTATCTATCTCACTTAATAAGGTCAAAAGCTCTTTTCTAGTTCTGGACGCTAAAATCAAATAGTTAAAAAGCGTCACTTTTTTCAAGTAAGCGGTCATTTTCTGCAAATCTGGTTTTTTATATTGCTCTATTTCGTCCACTACCAAACAAGACCGACTGGCCAACAAAGACGGAGCATCTAATTCCTGAATCAAACGGCTGACTGGAAAGTTAACTGCATTTTTTTTGGAAAGAGCATAAGACCCGTCATGAGGTAAATAGCGGGTAATATAATCAATAATTTTAAGCCTTTCAAAATCGTCTTCCATAATGACAAAATAAATAGGACTCAAATTATTGGGAAAAGAAGCTTCCAGATGCTTTTTAAAAGAAAGTAAATTTTGATGCTTCATATTTTTTATAATTAAAAAATTTTTGAACTTTTATATTTAGGATAACAGCTTGTTTTTTTTTAATTTATCTTTTTCTACAAACAAAAGAAAAAATATTGACAGAAGAAATTTTGAAAGATTATTATAAGAAAAACTGGTTATAAAATATGTTTGGAAAATTCCTGCGCAAAAAAAAGGAAAAAAGCTCAAAAAAAGCTGAAAAAAAATCAAAATCCACCAAGAAAAAGGGCCTTTTTTCTAAAAAAAATCCCAAAAAAACTAAGCCTAAAATAAAAAAAAATAAAAAGAATCAAAAAACCGCAAAAAAAACAGAATCCAAATCAAAATCTTCCAAGAAAAAAAGCCCAAAAAAAAGTGCTCAAAAATCACCTTCTAAGCCTAAAAAAACAGCTCAGCCCAAACCCAAAACTTTAAAAAAATCTAAACCAGCGGCTATTAAACATCCCCCTTCTCCAAAACCATTTACTCTTCCACCTTCTAATAAAACCCTAACAGCCGAAGGATGGATGAGACTTAAAAAAAAGCACAGATCTTAACTCCCAAAAATTTTCATTTTTTTTAAACATTTTATTTATTGATTGAAATAATTAATTTTAAATTGTATTTAATAAATAAAGATGAAAAAAATTAAAAAATAACAACTTTACTCCTTAAATTATATGAAAATTCCTAAATTACCCCAGTTTAAAGGCAACTTAAAACACCAAATCCATGCTTTTGAACAAAAATATAAAAAATCAAAACAACAACTTAAAAGCTCTCAAGCACGTATCCGCCGCATCCAAACTATAATCTCAGACTTTCAAAAACTGCTGGGCAAAGAACCGCCTCATGTTTTAACTGATAAAAATTCTACTAAAGAACAAATCAAAAGTTTTTTTATTCAACACAGAATTACAGGTCTTTCAGAAGACCTTAATGAGATGGAACGCAATTTACCCACAGTTATGGAACATATTTTGTCCAAAAGCAAGCTATCTTCTAAAGACAAAAAACAGCTTTTAAAAGAATGTATAGAAAATCTAAAAAAAATAGAATACCAGCCTTTCGAAAAGCAGGTAAAAGCCTTTGCAACAAGATATAAAACATCTTTATCAACTCTCAGCAGTTCACAAGATCGTATCCACCGCATCCAAACGCTTATTTCGGATTTTAGCAACCTATTAAATAAAAAAGTAGAAGATCAGGCTATTACCAACCCTAAAATCACTCTTCAAGGACTGAAAAAATACTTTGAAACTAAAATACCTTCTTTGCGACATCAGCCTACAGACATTAATTTTCTAGAAAGGGATCTGCATTTAATATTACAGGTGCTGCTAGACAAATCACAACTTCCTAAAAATGAAAAAGAACAGCTGCAAAAAATTATAGATGATCTCAAACAAACAGAAGAAAATCGTTCGTATACATATCGAAAAAAAACACCCCAAAAACACACACTACGACGAACACAAAGCAGTCCAGGAAGATTGCAAACGCAAGCAAAAAGAGCAGAACAACCTTCACTTTTCAAAAATGATTTATATTTATTACCAAGGTTTATGCAATCTGCCAAAATAGCAGAAAATCCTCTGAAAATCCTCCAAGATATAAACCGTTCCGAGCTATCTGCAAACTTAATATTGCAAGATCCCAAATTTCTAGAAATCAAAAAAATGGCAGAAGAATTAAAAAATCTATCTGACCAAAAAAAACCATCTGAGATTAAAAAAAGTCGGGGCAGGATCAGACAAAAAAAAGAACAGCTGCAAAAAAAAATAGACAACATGGAAAACGGGCTTTCAAGACTGGAAAAATCAACCAATCCGGATGTAAAAAAAGCCCACGCTAAAATGAAACATAAAATTAAACTGGCAAAAAACGAGCTTAAAAAATTAGACGAGGCAGAAAAAGAAGTAGAAAAACTCCCTCAAAGATATGACAATCTACACAAAGAATTTAATACTTTAATAGATCAATTTTTAAAATACCTTGAACCAACAAATTAATTATAATCTGTGATTTAATATTTCTGCTTAATTATTCGAAATATTTTTTTACTGACTTGGAAAATTCTCCCAAAAATGTTATAATTTAAACTTGTTATTTATATTTTTACTTCAAAAAATTTTACAAGTAAAAATTTTACAAGTAAAAATTTTAAAATAAATACCTGTATTAAAAAATAACTAACAGATAAGGATAGATTTTCATGTTAAAAATTAATTTAGAAGGCAAAACGGCCTTTATTGCAGGCGTTGGAGATGATCAAGGCTATGGCTGGGCCATCGCCAAAGCTTTAGCAGAAGCCGGAGCTACAATTTTAGTAGGTACATGGGCTCCTATTATAAACATTTTTCAGACCTCTTTAAAAAATGGCAAATTCGATGAATCACGCAAACTATCCAATGGCAAACTTTTAGAAATTGCAAAAATTTATCCTATCGATGCTTCTTTTGATACGCCTGATGATGTACCTCAAGAAATTAAAGAAAACAAGCGTTATAAAAATCTTTCCGGCTATACCCTCAAAGAAGTAGCTGAACAAGTAGAAAAAGACTATAGCAAAATTGATATTTTAGTACATGCTCTGGCTAATGCGCCTGAGGTTAAGAAACCGCTTTTGGAAACTTCTAGAAAAGGTTATTTAACAGCTCTTTCTGCTTCTTCTTATTCTTTTGTCAGTCTATTAAAATTTTTCGGGCCGATCATGACTGAAAAAGGCTCTGTTTTAGCTCTAACTTATGAAGCTTCAACCAAAGCCATTCCCGGTTATGGAGGCGGCATGAGCTCTGCCAAAGCCGCTTTAGAAAGCGATATCAGAACTTTAGCTTATGAAGCCGGCAGACAATGGAACACCAGAGTTAACTGCATTTCCGCCGGTCCTTTAAAAAGCAGGGCCGCTAAAGCAATCGGCATGATCGATTACATCATTGAATATTCCAAAGCCAATGCTCCATTAAAAAACAAAGAACTAACAGCAGCAGAAGTTGCAGCATCCGCCGCCTTTTTACTCTCCCCTTTAAGCTCTGCTATTACCGGAGAAACCCTTTTTGTAGACAATGGTTTGAATATTATGGGACTGGCCAGCGACAGCAGTTCTTTAAAAGGCTTTATCAATTAAAAACTAAAAAAAGCATTTGAAAAAAAACACCAGGCGCAAATAATAAGCATATTGTTTAAATATGGAGTTTTTATGTGGCGTTATTTTTTTTCATTCTTGATTTTGAGCTTCTGTTTTTGTTCTTTCGGCATAGCAGACGAGATTACTATTTTTAAAACTGACAAAGATAAAAATTTAATAGTTCAAGAAACGCCTGCAGAAAAAACCCTAAATGAAGAGGTCAGCCAAGAATATAAGCCCGTAGAATATAAATGGGCTTTTTTAAAAATGCTGTTTTGGCTGGCAGTTTTAATTTTCTTTTTTATTTTGACCTTTTACATGCTCAAAAAAATGTCCCATTCCCGTATTACCGCTGCCAATCAGAATAAAAAAATCAAAATTTTAGAAAAAAGAGCACTAAGTCCAAAAACGGCTATCTACTTAGTAGAATACGAAAACAAAAAAATCTTGATTGGCGAATCGCAAAATGAACTAAAAATGCATAACATAGATCATTCTAACACTTAAAATATCTAAAAATTATCCTTACTGAAAATCTCGGCCTCAATCAATCTTTTTTGCCATTTTCCCCATTTTCTTTTTTTCTTTTCAGCTGCGAGCTGTTTTATTTCAGCCGGCACAGGCTCTTTTTTATCGATATCTTTTAAGATCCGGCCCTGCTTTTCATTTTTTTCTGTCTGATCCAGGGAAATAACAGCATCTTTTTTTATCTCATTTTGAGTACTTTTTTTATCTTTAATTTCAAGCATTTCTTCTGTAATATTTTGTTTTGTTTTGCTTTGCGCTTTTTCAATGCTGATTGGAATTTTCCATTTTTTTTGCTGTTTTACATTTGTATGTTGCTGATCAGTTTTTTTTTCTTTTTGCAAAGCAAAATAAATAATAACTGCCAATATAAAAGAAAAATAAATAATAAAATCCAGAAAAGTTTGCATACTGTTAAACCGGCTCTTTCGCAATAGCCGAGCGCATATTTGTATCAGCTTCTAAATTACGCAAACGCTTAAAGTCCATAATACCCAAATGGCCTGATCTAAAAGCTTCAGCCATAGCCTGCGGCACTTGGATCTCTGCTTTGACAACTTCGGCTTTATTTTCTTTTTCTTTAGCTTCTGCCACAGCTTTTCTTTTAGCAGCCTCAGCCTCAGCTACTTTCATACCGGCCTCGGCATCGCGAATTTTAAGTCTGGCGCCTACATTTTCACCGATAGAAATTTCAGAAATATCAATCGAGATAATCTCAAAGGCAGTCTGACTGTCCAAGCCCTTGCTTAAAGCAGCATCTGAAATTTTCTGGGGAAATTCCAAAACCTGCAAATGGTTGTTGGAAGAGCCAATGGCAGAAACAATCGCCTCGCCTACTCTAGCGATCACGGTTTCCTCTGTCGCTCCGCCTACCAACTGATGGATATTAGTGCGGACAGTAACCCTAGCTGTACAGCGCAGCTCAATACCATCTTTAGACACGGCTGAAATATAACCCCCCTGCGATGCACTGGGAGGACAGTCTATGACTTTGGGATTTACCGATGTACGAATCGCTTCAAAAAGATCCCTGCCTGCCAAATCAATAGCCGTCGCTCTTCTCCAGTCCAAATCTATATTGGCTTTATCCGCCGCAATCAAGGCTCTGACCACTTCATTTAAATGGCCGCCTGCCAAATAATGCGTTTCCAAATCAGAGACTGTAATATTTTTCAGCCCTGCTTTGCACAGGTTAATTCTGGCATTGACAATTAAACGCGGCGGGATTTTACGCATGGAAATACCGGCAATATTAAATAAAGAAATCGGCGCGCCGGAAACAAAAGCCTGAAACCACAAACTAAAATAACGGCCTAAAACTGTAATTAAAACAACACTTAAAACAAGTGCTAAAAAGCCGATAAAAAAACCAGCTTTAACACTTGCTATTATATTTATAATCACTGTCTCCTCCTTAATGTTTGTTTAAAAATTATGTTAAAATTTTATTTTTTATGCAAAAAATTAAAAAAAACCAAAATTTTTTATCAAGTAACTATTGAGAACCCCAATTTTTTAGGAAGGGTTTGAAAAAACTAAGGTTTGTGAGTAGGCAGCTTTCTTTTAAGAAAAAAGATTCTAAAAATAAATCTAAAGCTAAAAATCACTATCTTAAAAAAAAAGATAGCGAAAGATCCAATTTTTCTATTGACGAGCTTGCTGCTTTTCAGCCATATTGACAACTAGAGGGATACATGCGCTTAAAATTTTGGCTTTTATTTTTGCTGGGCATATCTTCGTCTCTTTTAGCTATCAGCTATGAAGTACACTTTATTGGAGTTAGCGAAAGCTATATTTTAAAGACTATTCAAAACAGCTCGGATCTAATTAAACTGCAAAAAAGGCCGCCTTCTTCCTATAGCAGTCTGCGCTATCGCGCCAGCAGCGATATTCCCAACATAAAAAAAACCTTAAAGACCTACGGCTATTATGATGCTAAAGTCAATTTCAATATTACAGAAAAAGCAAAAAAATTAATCGTCCATGTATTTATTGAAACAGGCACTAGATATCTTTTAAAAAATTTTAAAATTGGTTTCGCTGATAATTCTACTGAAAACAAACCAACACTTTCTCTAAAAGAACTGGGCATAGAGCTGAACAAACCAACTTCCAACATAGAACTGGCTGATTTTAAAGAAAAAGCAAAAAAAATATTAGAAAACAAAGCTTATCCTTTAGCCAAAATAGAAAAATTCAATATCACTGTCGATAAAGAAAGCAAAACCATTTTAGCAGATCTTCTGATCAACAAAGGAGAACTTTGCTATTTCGGGCCGACTATTATTATCGGCCTAAACAAGATCAGACCGGAATTTGTACGCGAAAAACTATTTTACCAAGAAGGAGAAAAATTTACACCTGCCAAATTGAATGAGAGCAAGCAAAAACTAATGCAGACAGAGCTTTTTTCTTCAGTTATTATCAACTATCCAGAAAAAACAGAAGAACACAAGTTGCCCATTAAAATTTATTTAAATGAGGCCAAAAATAAAACCATCAGCCTGGGCGCTTATTATGCCGACAAAGATAAATTGGGCGGCAGCTTTACTTTCGCCACCCATAATTTTAGAGGAGCTGGCGAGCTTTTAGCTTTAGAAGGGAACATCGCCCAGAAATCCCAAACCGGAACTGTTACCTGGTCTAAAACAGACTTTTTTACCCTCAATCAAAATATTTATATGCAGGCTTATGCTGAAAAAGACTGGCCCTCTTCTTATCATGCTTATATTTATGGCGGCGCTATTCGCATGGAACGTAAAACGCTAAAAAAATTCTGGTTTTCTTACGGAGCTAAAAATGAATACATTAAAGTTTTCCATAGCGGCAACAACGGCAAATTTTACATGCTAGGCGCACCCTTTTTCTTAAATTACAATACAACCAATGATCTTTTAAATCCCAGCACCGGTCTGAATTTAAAATATTATGCTGCTGCTTATAAAAACCTGTGGCATGCCAAAAAAGCTTTTTTAAAACAAAAAATAACTTTTAAAACTTATGTCGCAACGAAAAAAGACAACCGCATTATTTTTGCTTTCCGCATCCAATTTGGTTCTATTCTGGGGCCATCTATTTATAAAATGCCTATTACCAAGCTTTTTTTAGGAGGTACTGATGAAGATCTGAGAGGCTATCGTTATCAGACTGTAGGGCCCAGAGATAAAAACGGCGATGTAATCGGCGGACGCAGCTGTTTGTTTTTCAGCTTTGAACCCAGGGTCAGAATTACCGAAACTATCGGCATAGTGCCCTTTTTGGATGTGGGTAAAATTAATGTAAACAGGCTGCCTACTTTAACCGGCAGATGGCGCAAATCTCTTGGCATTGGCGGCCGTTATTTTTCTGCTATGGGCCCGATTAGATTAGATGTGGGCTTCCCTTTAGACAGATATAAAAAAGGCGATCCCAAATTCCGGATTTATGTTAGCTTAGGACAGGCGTACTAATGACTGAAATCAGAAGCTTGACCTTCCAAGTTTTGTGCAATACGGCCTTAAAAAAAACGAAGGACAATAGGCCAATTGACTGTGGCCCCTGCTTAAAGCATATAGCTTTAAACCAGGCCTATTAAAAAATAGGCAGCTATATTTAATATTAAAACGGGTGAGATTAGAACGGGTGAGAATTTAATTTAAAGGAATTTTGTTTCCTCCCCTGATTGAAATCAGGGACTTCCACAAAAAGAGGATTTATGAAAAAGAAAAAAACAAAACACCGTATTTATCTTATTTTAATTGGCATTTTAGCTTTTTTCTCAGCAATTACTTTATTTATTATAGCTATTTTGCAAAGCGACACATTTCATGACAAAACCAAAAACTATGTGCTTAATTATTTAAGAAAAAACAATCTGCCTATAGAAATTGGCTCTATTGAAGGAATACCTCCTTTTTTCTGGAAAATCAAAAACCTCTCTATTGCAGTTGACCGTCAAATTATTGTCATCGATGAAATCTCTTTACGGATTTCTTTTCTGGCCCTGGCCAAAAAAGAAATTTCTTTGCGTAAATGTTTAATTAAAAATGTATTTATTAAAACTTTAAAAAACATTGAAAACCAAGCTCCCAAACAAATAACTGATCAATCCGATAGGCCGCTATCTGAGACAATTCCCTTTTCCCCTCCCTTATTCAATCTTTCTTTAAAACGGTTTAAAATTGAAAATCTGCATCTTTACGATAAAGAGTTTAATTTAACAGGAAATGCTTTTTTAGAGAAAAAAGGCCATTCTTTTGCCATCAATACAAAAGTGTATAGTCAAAATTTTCAGGAAGACCTTTTACATTTTAAAGCTAAAGGCTCGGAGAAAATCAAAAAAGGCTATTTTACTTTACAAGTAAAAAAACCGGGATTTTATTTCCTTTCCACAAAATTAAAAGAGGCCCTGCAAAAAGAAACTAAAATAACCCTATTTTTAAAAGGCGATTATAGAAACGTTAAATCTTTGATCTTCGAACAAAAACTGCCCTCTGCTTTAACCGGTTCGTTAAATGGAACAATAGCTTTAAAAGGACTTGACTCAAACGTCCGGGGAAAGCTAATTTTAAACCCCGATTTTTCAACAGAGCTTTCTAATTTTTATATTAAAAACAAGCTTCTTTCAGCCAAGGGCAATTTTCAGCTATCTTCTGATTTTAACTTAAAAAATATGCAGTTTGATTTAAACGCTTATAATTTAGCTATCTTAAATCAGCTTTATAATATTCCAGTCAAAGGCGCTTTAAAAGTTTTCTTACAAACAGAAAAAGAAAAGCTTTCTCTGGATCTTGCAACCAAAAATTTAGTGATTGACCGCCATCCGATTAAAAATTTAAAAGGCCAGATTCGCTCACATATTGAAAACTCTGCCATTTCCGGCAAAAGCTCTTTACGTTTTTTAGCTTTGGAAGACAATGTACTTGTCAATAGCCGTTTTGTCTTGAACCTGCCGAAAGAAAATCAATACCTGGAGCTGGAAAAATGCACTGTTTCGGCCACTTCTTTTAACCTGGCCAGTCCCAAATTTATCATTCTTCCCAACGGTGGCATGCAAGGCAAAGCTGATTTTTCTTTTACTAGTTTAAGTTCATTAGAAAGACTTTTTCCCAACCTGATTTTAAAAAGCGCTGGCAACCTGGCCTTAAATTTTGAATATGCCAACGGCAAGCAAAACTTGAATTTAGGCGGCTCTTTAAAAGACTATCACATTAATTTTCTGTTAGGCTCCAAACTAACTTTTTCTGCAGACTTAAAAGACCTTTTCAACAACTCCGTCGGCAATTTAAAAGTTTTTAGCAAAAACCTTTCTTTTTATGATTTGACATTTGATAAATTTGAAGCTGTTTCCTACAGTTCAAAAAAACATGGCTGGGATTTTGCGATTTCAGCTCAAGGCAACTGGCGGAAACCGATAAAATGCAATTTAGTCGGTTTTTATGCTTATAATCCACAACAAAAAACATCCGATGTTAAAATTGTCAATTTTTCAGGCGAAACTTTAGGCCAAAGTTTTTATCTGAAACAACAGGCTTTCATTGCCTGGCAAGATTTAAAGCATTTTTCTGTTTCGAATTTTAAATTTGCCATGTCCAGATCCTATTTAGATATAGATATGCAAGTCAACGGACAGAAAAATGAAGTTCAAATTGAAGCTAAAGATTTCCCTCTTGACTTTCTATCCTTTAATCCCTGGAAAATCAAGACTCATGGCTTTACTTCTTGCAATTTTAATTTAAAACAAACAGCTTTTTCCATTTCTTCTAATCTAAAACTCAATTTAGATAATGCTACTTTAGCCTCTTTAAGCGACGAACATCCTTTAAAACTGCATGGAGACATTTTTTCAAAGATTGAAAACAATTTACTCAAAGCCGAATGCGATTTAAAAAGCGGAAAAACCGGACTTTTAACTTTAGATCTTTCTTTGCCGTTAAAAATCGGCAAAAGCCTGTTTTATTTTGATTTGCGCGAGCAAAAAAATCTCAAGGCCAAACTTGCCTATGAAGGCCGAGCAGAAGATATTTTAGACTTTTTTAACTTACGCAACAACCGCTTGGAAGGCAATCTTTTCTGTCAGCTGATTCTATCTAAAAACCTCATCAATCCCCGATTAGAAGGGTTTGTTAAATTGGAAAACGGCATTTTTGAAAATTATCAAAGCGGTTCTTATTTTAAAAATATCAGCGCAGATTTGAATTTCAAAAAAAGCAAACTAATCATCGAAACATTGCAAGGCTATGACCAACAAAACAAATTAGTTTCCGCTACAGGATATCTTAGCTTTAACCAGTTACTGAATTACCCCTATTCCATCAAATGCCACTTTGATTCGGCCAGAATCGTAAAAAGCAATTTTATCGAAGCCAAAGCAGATGGCGATATGGAAATTAAGGGCAACAGTAAAAAAAGCCTGATTAGAGGAAAAGCCATTATTTCCTACGGCCTGATTACCATTCCCGAAGAAATCCCTATCTTTATACCGGATATTCCGACAACTTATGTGAATGAACAACAGCAAATACAAACTATTAAACCCAAGAAAAAACCGTATCCTATAAATTTAGATCTGGATCTGATCATGCCTGACAATATTTTTGTTAAAGGCAGAGGAATAGATGCACAACTGCAGGGAAGAGTTTATTTAACCGGCAATTTAGACGACATTGTCTCCGATGGCAGGTTAAAAGTAATCAAAGGCACTTTTACTTTTTCCGACAAAACCTTTGACCTGATTAATTCCAGCATAATTTTCCCGGGTATCCGCGGCGCTTTTCCCGAGCTGGCAATTACAGCCCAAGTGGAACAAAGCGGCGTAGTTATCAATGCCAATTTAAAAGGGCCTTTAAATGCTCCTCAGCTATATTTCACCTCCTCCCCCTCCCTTCCTTTAGGATCAATTATCTCCCTACTACTTTTCGGCCGCGACATTTCCGGCATTTCCGCAGTTCAGGCTCTGCAAGTAGCCACTGCCATTTCTTCTTTATCCGAAAGCAACAATATTATAGAAGCTTCCAAGAAAAAACTGGGCATCGACAGGCTTGCAGTAATAACCAGGTCCTCTGAAGAAAGCGAAGACCCAGACCAGGTAGCCATTTTAGTCGGCAAATACATTACCAAACGAATTATGCTGGCCTTTTCCCGGGGCTTTGACTACGGCGTCTCCAACATCATTGTAGAAGTAGATATGCTTAAAGGAATTATGTTCCAGTTCGAAACGATGGCGCAGGAGCAGCAAAATAAATATACTCTCAAATGGAAACATAACTATTAAAAATATTTTTAATAGAAAGCTCTCAAGAAAATGTGCTTTATCAAGAAAAAATTTTAATATCGTTAGGTCTTTTCTTTTTATTTCAAAAGTTTTATAATATTAGCAGTTTATTTTTAAAAACTGTAAAAAACTCAAAACCAGAGGTTTTAAAATGTCTGAAAAACAGTTGGTTAGCCCATATCCTGAGCGTATTTCCGGATCTTCTAAAAATCTAATTGAAAAACCAAGTACAAATGATCATCAGCCCAGTATTTTAAGTCAGATTATAGATCTCGCCATGCGGGCTGAAGCTTCTTCTGTTAAAAAGATGAACGACCTTTTAGAAGGCATGGAACAAACATCTGAAATGCAAAAAATGCTTTTAAACTTAAAAAAAGAACTAATTGCCAACGCAGGCAATTATAACCAACAAAAATCTGAAAAGACTATAAGCCTAATCCAAAAATTAAGGGAACAGGATGTTGAAATTTCAAACGATCCGACAACAGAAGAAATTGACCTGGAGTTGGAAAAAATCAGAACTTCAGTCACTAATGTTTATCAGAAAATTGAAAATTTAGGCCGCGATAAAAATGCTATTTTTGACATTACTAAAAAAATTATGGAAAATATTAACCGTTTAATTGAAAAGATGCTAAGCCGCATGAATTCCAGCGGGGCATAAATTAAAATAAGACAAACATTAAAAAATACAAATAGACTATGGCTTTAAGACCTATTTCAGCTATTAAAAGTTTCTCTGCCCGCGCCTTAGAAACTGCCAACATTTCTGAAACAGAAGACCAACCTTTTCAGGCTATTCCCCCTGTCAAACCGGTTTCTCTAGGCTTGGCAGCAGTGGAAGACAGTATAGAAGACAGTCAACAGGCTTATGCCAGACGTTTTCAAAAAGATCCTCTTTTACGAGCCCTGCAATTAAATCTGGCCTTTGATGCCCTAAACGAAGAAGACGGCGTTTTATCAGAAAAACAGATTTTACAACAAAAGCAAAAACATAACCATCTCACGGTACGCCAAAAAACTCTGATAGCAGAAAAAGAGCAAAAAACAGCCAAGCTTTCTACATGGAAGACTGCGGCAAATATAGCCTTTTACGCTGTTAACGTCCCTTCCATATTAACAGGCCTTGCTTTTTGTTCTTCTCCCATAGCTGCCGCTGCTTTAACAACAGCCGGCACAATCGGCATAACCAGCAAGTTAATGGAAGAAACAGGTTCTTTTAAATGGATAGCCTCTAAAATTTCTTCGGATTTAGAAACTCAAAACACTTTTGCTTCTTATTTAGCAACTGCTTCCACAGCTGCTTCCATCGGTTCTTCTGTTATTGGAATTTTTTTGTCAGCTGGAACTGTAACTTTTAATGGAAATTTTCTACCAACAGCTTTAACTGCTACAGTAAATACAGCAGTAGCTACAACCAATATTGGCAGCGATATAACGCAAGCATCACTTTTGAAAACAAACAGCAATATTAAAATGCTGGATGGAGAAAAAAAAGTAATTTTTAACCATTTTGCCCTAGAGGCCAAACGGTTAAAAAGCATAGCTAATTTTAACCAGGATACCATGCTCATATTAAGCGATTTAGTAGAGCAGGATTTTATCTGGGCTTAATAAATTAAAATATAACTAAAAATTAATTAAAAAAGATAAGGAGATCTCTTATGGCCCTTGACCAAATCTCACTTGACCAAGTTTTACCACAACAGGCTCTGCCAGAAAAAAATACTGCAACACCAGTTTTTGGCGAAGAAAAAAAATCAAGCAATCTAATCCACCGCATTAGCGATCTAACTATTTTAATGCGCGAAATGTCCCTTTTAGAAAGAACTCTGGCCCAAACTGAATTTAAAAACTGTCAAAAAGCCATAAAAAGCGCAGTAGAACAAGAAGCCTCTGCTTTAAAAAGCCAGGCTGGAGTTCATTTAACCACTGCTTTTATCCGCACAATATTTTTAACAGTGTCGATAGCCGGCGCTGCTTTCAAGGCAGCAGAAACCGCTGCCCCTGTTGGGGGAAATACTGGGGTTTTACAAATAGAAAGAATGGCTCAAACCAGATGGGGAGAATTTTTAAATAAAGCTCTACAACAAACAAAAAGAGCCATTTTAAAACTGCCCCATGAAAAAATGCCCGATCTGGCAAACGCTTTAGGAGAAGTCGCTATTTTTCCGGAAAAAAGACTGCAGGCTAAAATGACTCAGGCCAATGCGGAAGCAAAAAAAGAAGACAAGCTATCTGAAGACGCAAAGCACAACCAAAACCTCATACGCCAGACAATTGAAGAAATAGCCCAAGCCTACCGCTCTTTAGCAACAGCAGAAGCACAAAGCCGAAGCTCAAGGTAATTTTTTTTAAAAAAAACCTAAAAAGATTGCTTTAGGATTAAATTTAACCAAAGTAGTTAAATTTAATTTGATCTAAAAATATCTTTTCATATAGTAAGTTTAAAAAGGGCTTACCTTATGAGCGGTACTTCTAAGAGTGCTAAAAATCAAAAGCAGGAACCATCGCTGAATTTAAATCTCAAATCTTGGCTGCTTGAGGCTGTTTTATTGCCTTTTCAATCTCTTGGCGAATATACTCAATTTGTTTTAAACATTTTTTCAGCTATTTTTAAAAACGCTCCCAAATGGAACCTTCTGCGCGACCAGTTTTATAGCATAGGCGTGCTTTCAGTAACTGTTGTAGCGATTACCGGTCTTTCAACAGGCATTGTCTTGGCAGCCCAATCATTTTATCAGCTGTCCGCCAAAGGCCTCTCTGGAGTTACCGGCATAATGGTAGCTAAATCCATGATCACAGAACTGGGCCCTGTTTTAACCGGCTTTATGCTAACCGGAAGAGTCGGTTCTGCCATGTGTGCAGAGCTGGGTACCATGAAAGTAACTGAACAGATAGATGCCATGAAAACCATGTCAGTCTCTCCTTGGCAATATCTTCTAGGTCCCCGTTTTTTATCTTTTATGGCCATGACCCCTCTTCTAACTATTTTCAGCATTATTCTAGGCATTTTAGGCGGCTGGGCAATCGCTGTTTTTTATTTCGACATGGCAACTTCCAGTTATTTTGATCCCATGCCTATACATATTTCCATGTTTGATGTAACAACCGGCATTATAAAATCTATCTTTTTTGCTTTTTTGATTGTGACCATTTGCTGCTATAAAGGCATGAAAACCAAAGGCGGCGCGGCTGGTGTAGGAGAAGCCACCACTTCTTCTGTAGTTATCAGCAGCATAAGTATTTTGATTTCCGATTTCTTTTTAACCATGGCTTTAAACACGATCCACGAAAAAATGCTGGGTTATTAAATATGATAAACATTGTTAATCTTTGGAAAAGTTTTGAACATCTGCAAGTATTAAGAGGAATGAACTTGACAATCAATGAAGGCGAAATCATAGTGATCTTGGGCAAATCAGGCGTTGGAAAAAGTGTACTCTTAAAACATATCATTGGCATTGAAAAACCGGATGACGGACATATCGAAATCAATGGCGTCAACATTACAGATCTAAAAGAACAAGAACTTTTTAAAATTATTGAGAATATGGGCATGCTTTTTCAGGGTTGCGCCTTATTTGATTCTTTAACAGTTGAAGAAAATGTCGGTTTTTATCTGCAAGAGCATGTGGATCCGGTTACCAAAAAAAAATTAAGTATCGAAGATATTAAAGAAAGAGTCAAAGAAGCTCTTAATATGGTAGGCTTAGACAATATTGAAAATAAAATGCCGTCCGATCTGTCCGGCGGCATGAAAAAACGGGCAGCATTGGCCAGAGTAATTGCCTACCGCCCGAAAATTTTACTATATGATGAACCGACCACAGGACTAGATCCTATGACTACTAAACAGATTAATGAGCTAATCATCAAAACCCAAAACGAGCTCAAAGGCACTAGCATTATTGTTACTCATGACATCCATTCTGCTTTATTTACAGCAGACAGAATTGCTCTTCAAGAAGAAGGAGTAATTACCCAGTTAGAAACCGTGGATAAATTTTTATCTATTGACAATCCAACCATATCTTTTTTAAAAGAAAGTTTGGAGCGCCATCCTTTTATACGACAGAGGCAGCAAACATGAAAAAAGCAAAAGAAAAGCTTAAAACCATTTATATTGGTATTTTTGTAGCTATAGCCTTAGCCTCTTCTATTTATTTAATCATGTTTTTACGTCCGGTAATTGGCGATGGAGGTAAAATTCTAAAAGTACGTTTTTCCAATATTGCCAATATCAGCATTGGAACAAGGGTCACTCTGGCGGGCAATCCAGTTGGGGAAGTAGTAGAAATTCAGACAGTAGAAGGCGCCAGAAATGATGTGACAGACGAAATGGGAAGGGTCTATTTTTATCTTTTAACTTTTGAAGTCGATTCCAGCGTAGAAGTCTATGATACTGATGAAATAATAATCGCAACTACAGGGCTTTTGGGAGAAAAATCCATTACCATTATTCCCAAAGCTCCAATCAAGGGCCAGATTCCCAAGTTGATTACCAACCAGGTTATTTACGCCAATTCGGTAGAACCGATTGAAAAAGTAACCCATGAGATATCTTCCCTGGCTGACAAGCTGCAAGGAGCAATCGATGATTTTGATACCTGGTTTGTAGAAAATGAAGCAGAGCTGTCTTTTGCTGTTAAATCATTTGGAGATGCTTTTGATAAAATACATGTCCTGGCAAATGAAACTAATAAGCAGCAAATTGTTGTTTCTTTAAAAACTGCCATTGACGGCTTTAGTTCCAATATGGATTATCTCAATGAAGCGCTCAAAGAATCCCATGACAAACAAATGGTCGACAAGTTCAATACTATTTTAGACAATTTCAAAAATGTATCGGAAAACGTCAATACCATTACTTCCAACTTAGCAGAAGGCGAAGGCACCATTGGAAAACTGCTGCAAAGCGATGACTTTTATCTAAGACTAAGTGCAGTCATGAACAAAGTTGATACTTTAATGAATGACATCAACCATTACGGTCTCATGTTCCAGTACGATAAGCACTGGCAAAGGATCCGTATGAAAAGAATGAATGTTTTAAACCAGCTGAAAACTCCGGAACAGTTTAAAGTTTATTTTGAAAATGAAATAGACAACATCAATTCCGCTTTAGGCAGATTAAACAAAGTTATGGAAAAAACAGCTGCCCAGAAAAATAGCTGCGCTTTCCAAAAAGATTTCTGGCTTTTTATGAGAAGAGTAGAGCATTTGCTGGATGCTTTAAAGCTATACAACGAAGATGCAGCAAGCAAGCCTATCTGTCCTCAGTCCTGCAAGCGTTAAAAATAGATAATGCGGACATCTTTTAAAAACCGTTTTTTAAAAAGATCGGAAAAAGTCTTTTTAAGCTCTTTTCTTCTTTCTTCCAAATGAGCTAGGCAGTTTAGGGACCTATTAAAAAATACAGTATCCAAAGCGCGATGACGCACTAAAAGAGCTGGGGAAAAGAACAAGTAGCTTAAGAAATCTTCTTCTTTAGCATGCCATTTGTTTTTAGAAATTATTTTTAAAAAAGCTAAAAAAGAAGCATTAAAGCTGGCGGCGCTATCTATTCCATCTTTCGAAACAAAAGCCACAAAATCAGGCTGTTTTTCTTCAATCAGTTTTAAAGTTAAAAAATGGTAAAAAAGCTCAATAAAATCTTTTCTTTCATCAGCTGTTAGAGTTGGTTTTTCCAAAAAAAACAAACTGTGAATTCTGGTTAAAAGATTTCTAATAAAATCTTTCATCTCGCTATTTAGCTCAAAGAGAAAAAAATCTTCTTGATTATGCGAAAATAATTTTTCTTCAAAAACTTTTAAAAATTCATCCGCTTGTTTTAGCTTGCCGGCAAAACTTTCGCTTTGATGATAAAAAGAAGAATCTTTGTTCAAAGTCACAATTGTTAAGTTTTTAGCATACTCTTTTTTCTTGGCCAAATCTTCCAAAGCTGTGGCTCTAGCCGCCTCTTTATAAGAGTCCCTGTCCTGCAAATTAATTAAAAGCAGTTTTTCTTTATGATTTTTAAGCCCTTCCAAAAACCCTAAAAATTCATCCGCTATATAAGCCTGAGAGACTTGTTTCTGAACAGTAGGAGATGGCAAGTGCAAAAGCATAGTTTTTTTATCCAAAATCTCAAAACTGTAAAGCTTAGCCGGAGCACTGCTATCCAAAAGCGGATCAAAGCCCCATTTTTCTCTATAAATAGCTTGTAAAAGCTTGAAAATCGGCCCTGATGGCATTTTCTGTAAAAATTCTCTAATATTTTCCTGAAAAAACTCCAGTTTTTCTAAAAGGGATGTTTTTTCAGAGCTTTTTGTACTGCCCATATTTTTCAAGCGGTGCAAATAGCCAATCAGCTCTTCTCTAATTGTTATAATGCGGGTAAACAGCTGATAGCAAAGCTCGCTGACATACTGCACTAAAAGCCCTTTTTTGCCGCTGAAAAGCATTTGCCGATATTCACCTGTTTTTAAAGCCAGACGCAAAAACCTATGAAAATCCTTAAAATACCTGCAGCAGTTCTTATTTTTTTTAATGACATTTTTAGGATTGGCAGATAAAAAAAGTGCAAAAAAAGCTTTGCTCAGATTTTTAGCCAGCTTGTTATTTACCAAATCAAAACGACTTTTATAAAATTTTTCTATTTCCTGATCTAACACTTTTAAAATATGTCTAGAAGAAAACTGCAGATCTTTGGCCCTTTTATTTTCCAAAAATAAAATAAAGTCTTCTTTAGTTTTTTTGGCAGCTTCCAAAGCAGATGAGATTTTAATACTTTTTAACAGGTCAAAATCAAAAAAGCTCCTCTCATTTTCATCATGTAAAAAAGCCAGCTCCCAATTACGGTCTTCCTTGACACTTTCCCAATCTTTAAGTCCTGTAAAATCAAAGTCTAAAGTAGCGCTGTCAGCATTTTTCTCCCATTTTTTCTCCCAATTGACAGCTTCTTTTCCCAAAAAAGGCTTAACCTGCTTTTCCCAAAAAGCTTCGATTTGCCCAAAACCTTCTAATTTAGTTAAATCCACTTCTTTGCCAAACAAAGAAAAATAGGCTTTAACTTTTTCTTTAGCATCAATAGACAAAGCAAAAATATTTTCTAAAGTATTTTTAATCTTCTGATTTTCAGGCTCTTTTTCATATTTCAGCCAAATTTTTTTCAAATGTTTCAACAAAGAAGAAAAAGTAGGCTTTAGATTTTGCACAAAATTCAAATGATCTTCGGGGAAAAGCCAGACAACTTCGGTATAAGGATAATTTTCACCTTCCAAGACCAGCTTTTCACCTTTTAAAAGACCGATAGTAGTTTTCTCATCGACTTCCATTTGCGCTAGAGTATGTAAATTTTCTAGCGTTTCTTCCAATGAAAGTCCAAGCGTTAAATCAGCTTTGGTCTTGGCAGGTCTTCCCCTTGGCATACTGGCAATTCCCCTTACCTCAATTATTATTAATAATAGAGTTTTATTCAAATTAATAAATTAAAAACATACATTTATAACTAAAATCAAACTAACAAAACGCTGATTGTTAATATTTTATTTAAAAAATAATATTTATTTAGCTAAACCTGATAATTATTAATTAATAAAAGGATATTACCAACCAATAAACAGGTTTTAAGGTCTGTTTAAATACTTAAAACACTAAATATTAGGATTATTATGCCAATAGGAAAAAATCTGATCCCCTTTCAACTCCTTCTCCAGACAGCTCTTTTTCCAAAACACAGAAGCAATTAACTCCGCAAGAGAAAACAATCAGATATTTAGCAGCTGATATCTTAGGAATTTCTCCTACTAGCTATCAAGCAAAAACACAAGCAAAACCAATTTCTAAAGATCAGGAAACCAATCAAGCTGTGCTAACTCATCTTTTTAATATTTTAAAACGAATTATTCCATCATCTGCAGATCCAACAGCTGATATAGGCAAAGAAACAGCTACACTAAAAAACTGAATTTTACAGCATATTTGATAAAAAAATTCCCAAATAGCAAAATTTTAATTGACGAAATGACATTAACTTCGTTATATCATCAGCCTGATATTATTTTAGAAAAGTTTTTTTTTGCATTTTGAACCATGCTTGAAAGCCAAACACGCTTCCCTGCAAGAAGAGATTTTATTATTAATAAATTGATAAAGAATAATGCTATTAAATGCAGCATTTAAACAAAAGAAACCAGTTTTAAATTATGACCTTTTTAACGGTAAATAAAAATAAAAATGTATTTTATTTAAAAAGCAGTTCTTTATTTTTACCGGCAAAAGAACTTTTATTAGAACTTTTGCCGTTAGAATTTAAACCTTTGCTGACAGAAAATACAAAAAATATAGAAAGTAAAGCAATTGATCTGCAAAAAAAATTGCCAATCATTAAATCTGAAATTTTTAATCAAACAATTGTCTTAAAGATCTTAAGTTTTTCAGACAAAAATTCAGAAACAGCTCCTTTCATTCAAGACATGCTTTCCGGTTTTAGTTTAGATGTGGCCCTTAAAATAGATTCTTCTTTTTTTTTAAATTTTACTTTTTCAAGGGCCAGTTTTATTACCTTTTTTTTGGCTGAATATACAATTCGGATCAATAGTGAAAAAGAAAGAAAAAACATTTTAGAAAACCTGCCTTATTTCATTGACCAGCTTAAAATAAACCTGCTTTCTCTGCACTCTGCCCGCCATTTAACAAAAGGATCAAATCTGCAGCCGGCTTTCACCAACTTTTTTTATAAAAAAGCATCGCAAAAAAATCTTTTGCAGATTAAAGAAAACTTAAATCGACTGATGAACCGCAGACAGCTGCCTTCTAACCGCAATCTTTTTGAAACAATTAAAAATCTGACCTTGCTTTTTGATGAAAACTTCACCTCCCAAAAAGATCCGCGTTATATTAGCAAACTGACTGCATTTATTTATTTATTTAAAAATTCATTTCAGCCCGGTTCTTTAGAAAGGCAAATCCGCTATAAAATTTTTAAAAATATTTATTCCGATCCGGAAAAAAAAGATTTCATCCTGGGCCTTTTAATCTCTTTAAACATCAACTCTGAAACTGAGCGTTTTGAAAAAAAACATTTAATGCAGGCAATAAAAAGCTGCATTCCTTATGCCCACGCTTTAAAAGACAGCTGGATCCAAGACTCTTCGGAAAATTGTAAAATCTTTTATGTAGAAATTGAAAAAAGCAATACTTTTAAATTTTCGTTAGATGAGATCAATACTTTAAAAGCGTCTTTATCAGAAGAGGTCAAAGAAAGAATCGAAAAGCTGCTTTCCCCTATTTTCATGCCGCGCAATGAAGAAGAGATCCTACGCAATATTATTCTGCTTTCAAAGCAGTTAAAATATGTTAAAGATCTACCGCAGGTTATTATTTCTTATGACAAACAGACAGAAAAAGAATTAATTTTTCAGGTTATTCTTTTAAGGATCCTAAAAAAAGACTCTATTTCCTTGGAAAAGCTGTTTTTACAGGCCAAGACTTTTCTAAAATTTATACCTGAAGAGGTTAAGATTATAGGCATTTTAAAAAAGAAATATTCCAAAGAGGCTAACCTTTTCAAAGTCAGTCTGGACAAAGCCCCTTATTTTAGAAAGGATTTTTCTTTGGATTTGCAAAAAGCACGCTGCGGCATTGTTTCTGAAATGAAAAAAATTATAGGAGAATTTAGAGATTTTAATGGCGGCATGATCTTCAAGCAAAGCGAAGCGCTTTATCAATTAAAAAAAGAACTACCTGAGCTCAGGCACAACGAAGAATTTTTACTGGAAAACTTTTTCTTCAGTTTAAAGCCGGCTATTCAACAAAGCATTTTAGATATCGAGGCTATCAAAGCATTTTTCCTACTTTTTTTACATGTTTTAGAAAGAGACTTGTCTGAACAGAAGTTTTTAATTAAAACACTTTCTATGTCTAAATACATTTTAATTATGATTGGTACGGAAGATCTGTCTTTTCGCAACCCCCTAGAAACTGCCATTAAAAAATTAAAACTTTCCTCTTTTGACATTACCAGCTGTTTTTATCATAAAAACAAAAATTATTTACTAGGATATATTTATAAAACACAGGATTTAGCCAAACACTCTCTTTTTTATCATGCCCTTTTAAATACTTTAAATGACTGGAAAAACAACCGTTCTCATCGACGACCCCACGTCTAAAGACGGAGGCTTAGAATACAGCCCTAGCTGACTAGCCCAAGTCCTGTGCGAGGACTGCGAGCCCCCTACTCTGTCGTTAGTGGTTAAAAGCTTTAAAAGGCAAAAGCGGGGCTGCTAACTTTAAAAACCCATCCAACATTGGCGAAGAAAAATATACTGGTTTTCAAGTTCCATGATAATTTTATTTTAGCCATCGGAAAACCCTGAGTTTTTTAACTTAAACAAAGAGTCGGCGTTTCCTCCCCATGCCTAAAGACCTAGTCTTACAAGCAAGAATATCCACACCGTCATTTTTTTGATGAAAAACCTGTTATAAAATAACCGAAAGCAAAAGCCCAGCCGGGCATCAATTAAAAAACTCTAATTATTCTCTTAACCTGGTTATAACTACCGGATACCGGTTTCTTATTACGGTCTACCAAAGTCAATTCAATAGTATGCTCTCCTTTGAACAAGTTATGTATATAATAAGGAGGGAAGGTCAAATAGCGAATATGCCTGCCGTCTATATTTAGTTTAACTTTATACCCATCTTTTGACAATGAACAGTTACGAACTAAAAAATCTAATAAAATAGGCACTTTATGTTTATATTTATGAGAATTATCCGGCTCATTATATGTCAGATAAGGTTTTTCCAAATCCATTTCAAAATTACCTTTTTTATTTTCAAAATAAAAATATCCGGCAGCAAAGGCATTCTCTGTTTTCAAACTTTCTCCAAATGATCTAGCTAAAAAAACTCTGATAAAATGTTTGCCTGGCGATAATTTAAAAGGCAGTTTAAAAATCTGATACATCGACTGATAATAATTGCCCTGGTCTTGCAAAGCATCTATTTTCGGACCGGTTTTCGCAAAAAAGTCCATATCGTCAATAATAATTCTTAAATTCTGTCCCATAGGATAATTATAGATATCTTCGTTTCTGGGAAAATTAGAAAGCGAGCCTAAAGAAAATCCTTCAACACGAATTTGGAAATATATCGGCGCTGTTTCAATATCTCCATTTTCTGGGATAGATATCACAACCTCAGTATTTTCCGGCTCTGGAGTTCTGGATACGCCAACGACTTGCAAATTGGAAGATTTGCCACAAACACTTATGCAAAGCAAAATAGCAAAATAAAAAAATCTATTCATAGAATTTTCTCCTAATAATTTGACTAATATCAATAAAAACCAAAAAAGAAAACAATTTTATTTAATTAAATTCTCTTTTGCAGTATTGAAAAAATAGGATCCAATAATTTAATAGGAATTTTTTATGAAAAAGGGATATGTTTTAAAAACTTTAGTTATTTTTGCTATTGCATTGTTACTTGTCTACGGAGGTTTTGAAACAGTTTCCTTTTTCGGAAACCGGACAGAGAACAATTTAACTCCTATCAATATTTCTTATGCCAAAACCGAACCGGATATACACCAAGAAAATCTGGTGCAAATAGAAATCGCCATCAATGACAATCCTGCTGTAAGCTATGAAAAAATCGAAGAGGCATTTTTTAACCGGCAAGTAATCAACTTAAAAAAAGCGGATAAAACAGGCAATCGGGCTTTAACTTTTTTGCAAGTCAAACCTGGCAATTATATGCTCAGCTGGAAAACTAAAAACAGCAAGCATAGTTTTGCCAAATATTCTAAAAGCATCCAAATAACTGAAAAAGACCTTTGGATACATGTTTTGATCAAGGGCGCACAAATTACAATAACCAACTGATAATCTTAGCATTAACTCTTTTAGAAAAAAGCAAAGAGGCATGTCCCAAATCTTCCAGAACGTATTTAGAACCTAGCTCTTTTTCTAACAAAGACGAGGTATAAGGAACAACAATTTGATCGAAAGAAGTAGCTATTTGATCGATGCGAATCTGGTTTTGCTGGCTTAGATCTTTTAAAAAAGCTGTTGAAAAAACCGAACCGAATTCCATTTCTTTAGCACATTTTCCCAAACCTATCTTGGCCATTTTAGTTCCTTTAAAAGGAGAACCCAAAGCAATAACTTGTCTCACCAAATTCCCATCATTAAGTTTAAGAGCGTAATAACTGCCGATCAAACCGCCCATGGAATGGCCGATTAGAACAATTTCTTCCAGGGCAAATTTTTCCTGCATTTTTTTTATTTTTTTCTGTAATTTACGGGCATATATTTCAATACTGGAAAAGGGATTACCCAGATTTACAGCCCAGATCGGACCGAAGCCTGCTTTTTTTAATTGTTTTCCGTGATAAAACAGCACTAGAGCATTATTCAAATAGCCGGGAATCAAAATAATTCCTCTTTTAGAACGGTGCTTATTCCATTTCCAGTCTTTATGAAAAATTATCAATACATAACACAGACTGAAAGCTAAAAACTCTAAAAATGCACTTCTAACTTTATGAAAAAAACACATGGCCTCTACTCTTAAAGAGCCTATTTTCTAGGAAAGCCCAAAATTTGTCTAAAGATTTTTCCTGATTTTTTAATCCGTCTATATTCCAAATAATTCCACGGAATCAAGACCTAAAAAAAAAAGCTTTTTTTCTTTTCTAAAACAGTTAAAATTCAAAATATACAATATCCATACTGTATCTAATTAAAGGGGCTTTTATGGAATATCAACAAGGGCGTTATACTCAATCATTAACTATTGAAGCTGAAAAGGCTTCCCTGCCAGCTCTTTTAACCCTTCCTCCTAAAATCAATGGATTAGTCATTTTTGCCCATGGCAGAGGATCTTGCCGTTTTTCTCCTCGCAATCAATACGTTGCCAAAAAACTTAAAAAGAATCAGATAGCTACTTTGCTATTTGACCTTCTAACACCGGAAGAGATGGCGGAAGACGCTATCAATACAACGGTTAGTTTTAACATAAATCTTTTAACTCAAAGAGTTTTAAAAGCCACGGAAGAGGCTGAAAAGCAGATTGGCAATCCGGTTAAATTGGGCTATTTCGGGGTTTCAACGGGAGCTACTGCCATTTTGAAAGCTTCTTTACAAAAGAACATTTCAGCGATAGTCTGTTCATCTGGCCGGCCGGATCTGATTTGGCAGGAGTTAGCTTTTATCAAATCCCCTACGCTTTTTTTAGCAGGGGGCTCAGATTTTACCCATCTTCTAGCCAAGCGCAGTTTAAAAAAATTCACCTGTCGAAAAAAAATGATTATGATCCCAGGCGCCAATGCTCTTTTTGAAGAAAAAGGCAAATTAGAAGAAATGAGCGAACAGGCTGTAAAATGGTTTTTAAAATACTTGCCGGAGAAAAAAAAGAAAGCCAAATTAAAATCCCTGATCGCCCAGCAAAGCAAGGCGGTTTTTTAGATATTCAGCCTCGTTGGGATAATTCTGTTTTAGCCAGACGAGCAATTTTTTAGTGGATTTAAAAAGTTCTTTTTGTAAAAGTTCTTTTTGAGACAGTTTTTTTTTCAAAAATTTAGGATCTATTGTTAAAAAACTCAAACGGCCGGCATCAAAATTAACTACTTTTTCTCCAATAAACCCATAATTTTTAGCTATCTCTAAATCATCATCGACAATATTCATCTGCAATCTATGAACAACTGTTTCTAAAAAAGCATCGATACCCATTTTAATTTTACCTTGTTTAGCTAAAAATTGCAGATGGGAAAAAAAAGGCTCTGCTTTTTTTTGCAGTATAAAATAAGTCTTGTCCAAATCAACATTGATTAAAACTCGATTTGGATTAATTATTTGGATGATATTATTTTTTTGTGCTCTTTTTAAATTATCAATCTTTTTAACATTCTGAGGAAAATGCAAATAAAGCAAAGCAGTATCTTCTTGAAGTTTTTCAAAGGCCAGCTGATAAGATTGACAAGCCCTAGGCAACCGATAAGACTTATCTTTTAAAAAAGGCAATTTTTTGAAAAAAAAGGGATAATAAAAATGGTGGAAATTAAAAAATTTGGCTACATATCTACCGTCTTCAGAAACAAAAACAAAAACCTGCCTGCCGCGTCCCAAATAATAAAATTTTTGGCTTAAAATGCACTTGATATGCTCTGGCAGTTTACCATTTGTTGTTTCAGATATATTTACCTGGTTAAATCGGCTATATTTAACAGCCTGTTTTTCGATTTTAGAAAAATTTTGATTTGATATTTTATTAAATGCTTTTGGTTTAGAAAAAGAGATGGCAAAACTTCTAAAGCCATCTGTTCTAATCCAAGCCAAACAGCTTAAAACAATAAAAACAGAAAAATTAAAAATTTTTTTTTTGATCCAGAAATTATACATACAAGTTAAATTCTATCATTTTGGGAACATTTCTTAAAGCCGGACAATATTTAAGGACGGGCCACAACATCCACATTCTTTCGGCATTGCTCTTTTTTAAGCTCGAAATAAGCCATATATTCAGGGACATAGCCTATTAAAAACTTTTTAAAGATTTTTTCTATGCCGGCAAATTCTCTTTGCCAAAACATGGGATCTGTCGTTTTCTTTTCAAAAGAGCCTACATCCATTTCCATATATTTTCCTTTATAAAAACCGGCATTGCGTATCAAATTAGGTAGATCGTGATGAACAATTCCTCTTTTTTTATAAAGCAAAACAGCTTCAAAAAAAGAATCGATAACAGGTTTTATCTGTTTTATTTCTATCTGAGAAAGTGGAATTGCTTTTTTTTGCAAAAAAAAAGCCGTCTGATCTAAAAAAATGCGATGCGCTCTGTGTAATTTATCATAGACTGTAACAAAAGGCATTTGAGCTTTAGTCGGATTCAGGTGAGAAAAAACGACTCCGGTTAGCTCAGAGAGTTCATTTAACGCCATTTTATAGCTATGGAAAAACAGATCATAATGTTTTTTGCGGGTTTTATATTTAGATCTCGGCGATATATTTAAAGCAAGCAGCACATCGCGGGAAAACGGCAATTTATAATGATTAAAACGCACCAATTTTAAAACATATTTTCGATCCTGGCTTTCGAAAACAAAAACCTGTCTACCCTGTCCCAAATAATAAAAGGGCTGATCTAAAATCTGAAAAATTTTATCCGACGGTTTAGGAGTTACGAAATCAGCATTAAAAGAACTTTGACAAACCACTTTTTTAGGACTAAAACCAACATTCAAAAAATGGTACATTTTAGGCAAAAACATACCAAACAGAGCTAATAGAGCATATCCTAAATATTTTTTCATTTTAAAAAAATCTGCTCCTGGCATTTTTCTTTTATATAATCAGCAATTTCCGGATAATTTTTTTCAGCCCAGCTATATAAACGGTTAAGGCAGCATTTATATTCAGTAATCAATTCTTCTTTAGAGGCTTCTTTTCTTTGTTTAAAATTACCGACATCAATACTAATAGCCTTTTCATTTAAAAGGCCCAAATTACGCACATAGCCGCTTTGATCGCTTTCAAAAATTTGACAGTTTAAACGGCGTTTTAAATGAGCTACAGACCAATCGATAATTTTTTTGGCTTCTTCTGTTTTTTGTTTTTGCCGCAAAAAAAGCAATTGTGCTTTGAGTTCCCGAGCTTTTTTTTGAATTAAAAAAAAAGTTTTATTCAGATCCAACCAAAAGCATCTACCTAATCTGTCTTGGACCTGAATTTTCGGCAACTTGAATTCAGGGTTAAAATGCGCATATACCAAAGCGGTCTCTTCTTTCAAGGCATCCATAGCTAAACGATAATTGGTAAAAGCAGAAAACAGGCGTTTTTTCTGGCGGTTTTGCAAATCTTTGATTTCATCTTCCTGAGTAGCAAAACCTCTTTTTAAAACAGCAGCCTTAAAAAACTTTCTAAAAGGACTTCTAAAACGGTGTAACTTTAAAAGCTTCAAAACATATCTGCCATCATCAGATACAAAAGCATAAACTTGACAGCCTTTTCCTAAAAAAACAAATTTTTGCTGTAAAATTTTTTCCAGCTGATAAAAATCTCCTTTTTCGAAACGGTTCTGATAGAAAATATCCTGGTAATTATTAAAAACTGTCTTACTAACCTTAAATCCGGAAGTTAGATGATACCAGCCTAAGGTTACAGAAATAATACAAACACCAGCGCCCAAAATAGCTAAAAAGCTTTTTTTTAAACTCATTAACAACTGAAATAGTTTAATTATCAATATTCAACATAATACTTAAAAAGACTAATGGTTAAACATATTAATAATCAAATGGTTAATTAAAATACTAATTAATTTTTAAAGCTTAAGATATATTAGAAAAAAGATTAAAACAAAAAAAGCTTTTTGTAAAGGTAGCATACTTTCTGTTTTTTATATAAAGAGAAAGTCCTTTTTAAAAAAAAGATTTTCTAAATTAAGAAAAAAACCTCTAAAATACCAGACCATGACAGCACAAAATTTATCAGCTAATTTAACTTTACAATCCAGTATAGAAGCAGAAATCATATCCGCGAGGGTATTGGTTAATACATTTGAAGATACGGATTTATCTATTTCTACTACCAATAGATACCAATTTGAACAGCTATTAGAAACCATTCAAAAAGTTGAACAGCTGGACTTTAAAGAAAAAAACACATTAGCACAGGACATCTATTCTGTCTTAGACCCTATTCGCAGAAATTTGTCTTTAAAAAACAAACGGATTTATTATGAAAGGCTACATTTTCAGATTAGCCAAGAAGAGGCGCTATGGAAAAAAAATGCCCTTATTACAGCCCTCTTAGCAAGTATTATTTTTGCTATCTGGCTATCTATTAATACAGCTATTTTCCTTATGCTTCCACCTTCTTTATATCTTTTAGGATTTGAAATTATTCTAACCTTAAATCTTTTTCTGATTAAAGGCTTAAGAAATGAAGATGAAAAAAAAGACTCCATAGAGACTCTGATTTTTTACAATCATGTCGAACTACATAAGCAAATAGCCTGGCAGCTTAATCTGATCAGCTTAAAATTTTATAATCCTGCTTATGATTTGGATAAAAGAACCAAAGAAAATATCAAACGAATTATAGAATTAATAGCTAATATTTTTTTTATAGACAATCCATCTGATGCATTTAAAGCCGCTAAAAATCTTTCTAATTATAAAGCTTATCTAGCTCAGATTTTAGCCTACATTTTAACTGATCCTGAAATTAAACAGAAACTTTGGCTATTTAATACTTTTATCGGGCGTTTTCTTATAAGCCAAATTTTAAACCGAATTATTTTAACAGAAGAAGAAAAAACAGAATTTATACCTATCCTAGAATTTTTTGCGCATAAGATGGGTTTAGACTATGAGAACTTACAAAATATTTTTCAGAATAAAAAATGGGGGGAATTATTTAATCTAATCTTTATTTAGACATGCTGCAAACCAACAAACATTTGCTAAAAATATCCTCAATTGGATAAATTTAATTAAATTTTTTACAAAGGAGTTCTTAATATGCTGGATATATCCCAATTTGATCAAGCTGAAGCGCCTCCTGCCTATCATTTATTTGTACCTGCTAAAAATTTTTCAAATATAATGGCTCTGATTAAAATTCCTCCGAAAGCACCCAAGCTATCTTACAGCCAATTGCCTGGGCACAGTGCAAAAGACCGGGATAATATTATAGAATTATTTTCTACTTTCGGCTCGCAAAACAAAGCTGTTTTACTAATTCAATATTATAAAAAACTGGACCAACTGGGAGACGACATAGAACATGTACATCCCCTGAAATTATTAGGCTGTATTTTTTCAGCTGCGGATCCTGCCCAAAAAGCACAAATGCAAAAATATATGAATAATATTTACAACGATTATTTCAAATGGAAAAACTTCTATAAGGGGCGTCCTCCTCACAGCGGATTTGGTCTAAACATGACTCATGAGATGAAAAAAAACAACTTAATCAGGCATCTGCCGGAATTTGCCAAAGAAATTAATGTACCGGAGGAAAAGCTACGTCCTTTTTTTGAAAGGCAAGATTGGAAAGGACTGGTTAAATTTCTTATAACTTACTCTTAACAAAATGGGTTTCTATGTTCCTGGGAGTGACAATTTTGCCATTCATTTGTTTTTGCAAATAAAGAGCATTCCCTCCTTCCCAGGAAATAAATCCTTTCAAAAGCTGTTTTAAGGAAAAGTCTTTTTTTGCCTCTGAATGGATCCATTTTTCTTTTTTAGCTACGGCCATCAGTTCCATAATGGTATGTCCTCCAGAGCGGGTTATGGTAAGATCAGAACGATGAAAGAGCAAAGCAATTGTTTCGTCATCTTGAAACGACATAGGAATTAAATATAAATTTTTAGGTTTATTTTCCAACAGATTAAAAAACTTATAAAATAGATTAGCTGATTTACTTTGAAAGCGATCTAAAAAAACGAACAAATAGTATTTTTTTTCTTTTTTCTCAATCAAGTGCATTAGTTTTTCTACATATTCGCAAGTAGCCTGTCTGGCCGGTTGCGAGCCTAATAAAAGTACAATCAATTTATCTTCAGGTTTGATTAAAAACTCAAATCCGTCAAACAGTCTTTGAACGGAGGCTGAATTATAAGTTAAGCAGCGGTCTAAAAATTTTTTTTCTTCTAAATTCGAAGTTTTAATTTTGATAGCATAAGTTTTATGTTCGCGGCGTTTACCCATTAATTTTTTAAAAGCAGTTCTAATTAAATATTTCTCATATATAATTTGCGATCTGGGCAAGCCTACATACTTATTCCAAAAATCTTCTTCTGTTTGTCCTTTTTCTAAAAGGGGCTCAATGGTTACCAGTTTGATATATTTTTTATCTTTTTTAGAAAGCCTTTTAATTGATTTTAAAAGAAAGCGATAATATCTAGTTGGCAAATCTACCAATACTTTTTCTAAATAAAGCTGTTTTTTATTCAAGTAATTATACAGTCTAATCGCTTTAATAACAGCAGAAGTACAAATCGGCGTATTATCTATCACATGATCAATCTTTTCTTTACTCAAAGTTCTTAAGACTGCTAGAAAAACAACAGGAAAAAACAAGACATCTGCATATATATTCAAACGAACTAAAATATTCTGGCAAAAAACGTTTCCGGTTTTTTGAGCCCAATTATAAAACCACCTGCCAAAATAGCCGACAGGAGCTACCCAATCTATTAAAACATCTTTTTTGACTATGTTCACCTTAGGATTTAATTCTTTCAGCTGCTGTTGTTTAGCTATAGCAGACTGTAAAAGCCCTCCGCCTCCGGAAGAAGTAATAAGCAATATATTTTTCATAATCAACTAGCTAAAACGCCTCCCATAATTAAAAATGCCAAAACCCAAAAACCGTTTTCAATTAAAAACAGCCGAAAACTTTTTTTAGACCAGGTGAAAAACACAATCTGTAAAGGCAAAATTGCACCGCCAAAGACAACAGCTCCGGCAACTAGGCCATCATAGAAATTAACTACATTAAAATAAGCTTCTACAAAAGCCAGAAAAAAAGCTATAACAAAAACCATTAAGAAACTAATTATCAAATTCTTCGGTTTTTTCCAAGTAGCCACATTTTTTTCTTTTTTAACAAAAGTTCCAAATAGCCAAGAAGAGAACCAAAATACAGCCAAAACAGCTGCTGTTATAGAAGCTATAAATACAGACAGCACATCAATATATATCATTTTTACCTGCTTTAAACTTATCTTATAAATTTCTGATTTTCACTAAGAATCTAGTTAAAATCAAGTGTTGACTTATTTTCTTTATCCTTCTAAACGGAAAGATAACAGGAAAATACAGATAAATATTCAAAATTATAAAAATAACAAGGGGGATAAAATGGCCGATGTTGCCAAGATTGGAGATACAGTCGTAGTTCATTATCAAGCAAAAGCAAAAGATCAGCTGATTTTTGACTCAAAAAAAACAGAACCACTTAAGATAAAAATCGGCGATAATGAAGTCATCCCCGCTTTTGAAGATGCTTTAGTAGGCATGCAGCAAGGGCAAAATAAAACTATCTCGGTACCTGCCCAAGAAGCTTTTGGCCCTTACATAGAAGAGCTGGTTTCAACAATTGACCGAAAAGAGCTTCCTCCGACATTAGATTTAAAAATCGGTCAGCAATTGCAAGTACAGCAGCCGGATGGATCTATGATTTTAGTATCTGTGGTCAATCTAACCGACAAATTTGCCACTTTTGACGCCAATCATCCATTAGCTGGCAAAGACATTAACTTTAATATAGAGCTATTAAATATTGCATAACATCCTATCTGTCCTAAAAGACAGAGATTTCCGCTTTACAGACTACAGCCCAAGATATTTGTGTCTTGTGCAAGTTTCCATAGGCAGAAATCTTATATATCCATCGTTTTTTTTTAACACATTAATGTATATATTCTTGATTATCATATACGAAAAAAGCATGTAAAACAGAGATAATTTTTAATACAAGCACCTTATATCCTTGCTACAAATAGATAAAGCAACATCTTTTCTGTAAATTCGGCCAATATTCCTCATATTTTTAAA
>CAYXMS010000008.1:0-40258 GCA_964466185.1 uncultured bacterium | reverse complement strand
TTCTCAAGAAAAATTCCATAGAGGCGGAGTACCTAGAACATTGGATTTTATTTGGAACATATATTTAGACAAACATAACCTGATGCTAGGACGTTGTCAGCGCATTGATAGAAGAGCTTGTATAATTTTATAAGACCGACTCAAATAATAGTTGTTATTTTTGAGGGGGTTCAATAATAGAATTTAAAATTTTATTAAGTTTTGTGTCTTCTCCTAGCTGTATTCGAACTTTTTTTAAAAGGAAATCTTTAAGAATTATAGGATCTGTAAACTGCAACAAATATTCATTTCCTCCAGCCTCTTCTTTAGTAATTCGATGCTCTCTAAGAAATGGCTCTAATACATCATTAAATCTTCTTTGCTTATCCTTCTTCTTATCCTTTACAACAACCGTTAATCCTCTTGCTGCCTGTTCTAATTCCCCTCTTTTTTTTATTTCTATCTGCCTTAATGCCACTTTTGATTGAGCTGAAGACTGCAATTCTTGAAATTCTTGAAAAGCCTGATCGATAGTAGTATCTAAAGGTCTTGTTATGGTTTTTTCTTCTTTTCCAAGATGCACTTTCAAAACAATATTTCCATCTTCCATTCGGAACCCTATGCCTTGCACTTTATCGAGGTCAAAAGATTTAGAAGGAGTTTGTTGAAAACCTTCTCGGTGGGCAGTTGCGACTTCTTCAAAAATCTTCTGTGCTACAGCATCAAGCTTTCTGGAAATTTGCTCCACAGAAGCTGTGCTATCGGAATTTGTATAAATCACTTTCCATTTTTTACCCCAAGCTTCTACTGTACTTTCATATTTTCCGGGACCAGCAGGAGGGCTTCCTGAAGGTGTTGCTGTAGGATCTATGGGCATAATTATCCCCCTCTTAATCTTACATTAGTAATAGAGGGATTTTTTTTAAACAAAAATGATAAAAAAAATTAAATAGATATGTTTTGCAAATTAGCTTTTCGACAAAAATATAATTTTCTTTTTCAATCTCAAAACATCAAAGATTGTTAAGCCAATACAAGTTTGATAACTATAGCCAAATTCTTTGACAGCTTTTAGCGCTGTTTTTTCAAGCGATTGCATCTTAGCAGACTTTTTTTTAATAATTGTCCAAATTTTGCCTTGATACTTTACAACTTTCTCATCTATTGGCGGTTTTTGAAAGGAGGAAGAAAATAAAGCGGTTTCTTTTAAACTCGTCATATTTAAGCTCCTTGTATTTTTTTAATAAAAAAAGCTTTTGAAAATTTTTAACATATTCAATTTTCCTGCCGTATTCTCATTAAAACTTGGCTTAAAACAAGCTTGATCTTTCTTGGTATTGGAACTTGCCAACTTTTAAAGATCCTATCAACTTCACTTGCAATATCTATTGCTTGGGCTACTTCTCTGATCTTTTCAATTGTAAAACTTCTAATTTCTTCGCTGCCAAGTATAATATCCGAACCCTCTGCTTCGGCTTTTGGTATATCAGTTTTTAAGTCTTCAATAAGACGAAAGGCCATTCTTAAAAAATAAGATTGTTTTCTGGGGTCGCTAATATACTTAGCTTCTCTGGCTAATTTTTTTTCAAAATCTTTCAGTTTTATTTTCAACTTCCAGACTTCTTTAGGTGTTAAATCATCAAGGCTTAAAAAATCAGCCAGCAATTTGTAAGGTCCCGCTTTGTTATTTAAAATCAAATGCAGATCTTGAGATAAAAATATTTTTTCTTTATTAAATATTTCAAAATCTTTTTCGTTTGGCAATGGCATACATATAGAAAAATCTCTGTTAGTATCATCCCTGCCAACCATAACTATATGCGGATCATTGGATGGCTTTGAAGAACCAATAATTTCAACTTTTATTTGAGAAGAATCAGTCCAACTAATTATACCTGTTAAAACTAGAGGCGCTTTAGATAAAAAAATATTACTGAAAATGTCTAAGCAAATTTTGTTAAGTAAATCTTCAGGCATACCTTTGTGGCCAATAAGGATCCATTCTTGATCAGCAGTGTCTTTAATAATGAGATTTTTTTCGTTTGATTGCTTAGTTTTTGGAGGTATAAAAAGATCTGATTTCATAGATAGTAGCCTTTAAATGATTCATGCTTCGAATTTTACTTTAAAAATAATAAGAACTTTTTGCAAACAAAAAAATAATTTGAAATAAAAAGTTGATAAGCATTAACTAGTACCAAGTTTTTTTATAAGCTTATTTCTTTAAAAGGAGGAAATAATGCAATAGCCTAAATTTGTCACTAATTTAGCGCTTCTTTTTACATTTCCGCTTTTTGTTGTTTATCCCCAAACCTCTGTTCCCTCAATTGCTGTACCACCTCAATTAGATTCCCCTGAAATAGAAATTACACAATTACAAAACGATCCCCCATTTTCTTATGACGATATTTTAAATCTAATTGAAGACCTTGAAGAAGGCGAACTGGAAAAAAGATGCGATCCAAAAGAATTAGAAAAAATTAATTACTTTCTAGCTAGTTTAGCTAAAGAAGGAGTTCTTCCCAATGAAGCTGAGGAAGAATCTATAATAGAAGAAGATACTCAAAAATTATTGAATGAAAAAATAAATTATAACTGCTTATTTTTCTTTAATCAAACTAACAAGTACGCGATTGCCCCAGCTATTTTTTTTATATAGTGAAAGAGGAGAAACTGTTCTTTGCAAAAGTTGGGCTAAAAAAAGATGGGCTCAAACCAAAAAATTTGTCAAAAAACACAAAAAAGCCATTATCATTGAAGCCGCTGTTGTCGCGGCGGCTACTATAGTAGTTTGTATATTGGCAGCCTCTACCGCCAGCACCGCTGCTGCTACTGGAGCCGCGGGAGCAACTGGAGCTAAAGCTTCATCTAATTCCGATCCTAAAAAAAGATTTCAACTCTGCCAAACAATCCACACCAAAAACCACCTCTTCTTCCATCAGCAGATATTAATAATACAAAAAACTTAAAAGGTGCTATAGATGAGCATATTTCTTCTGTTAAAGATTTAGTAGTAGAGAAACAGCTTTTTCAAAAATCAATTCAAACAAGCAATACTTCTGCTTTAAAAGAAACCGCCAGAGATGTTGGATCTTTTTTAGCGCACGAAACTTTAAATGGCATTTCTCAGATGGCCTCAATCATTCCTCAGCTAAATGAAGAAATTAAAACTATTGGGCCTCAACTTCTACCTGATAGCCTTCTACATAATAATATACAAACTAACTCAATGGAAAAATATGAAAACCCAATAACTTCAGGACATCAAAAAATTGACCAAGTTTTTGAAACAGAACAGGCTAATTATTATACTTCTGAAGCAGAAATAATTAAAAATAAGTTTGTTATTGGCATAATCCCTCCTCCAGGGATATTATCAGGAATTTGTTCAGCCACTGCTGAACGCTTAGCTGTAACTGAAGTTTCAGCTTTGGCTTTAAAAGAACTTTTAGGAACAATCAAACTAGAGAACCTGTCCAAAGCGACCCTATCGTTGAAAACGGCCGTTTAATTGAATCTAAGCCTTACTATATGGCTAATTCCAACATCGCATCCCTTGCGCTTCTCGATGAGGAGCGCAAGGGTACGAATTGGTACCTACTTCGGAAGAGGAGGGATTCGAACCCCCGGACCCTTGCGGGTCTCCTGTTTTCAAGACAGGCGCAATCGGCCACTCTGCCACTCTTCCGTAATAGAAATCACTTTTAAGGATTACGAAACTGATTTAAAAAGCGCAAGTTATTTTCTGTGAATAAGCGAATATCATTAATTCCATAATAAAGCATAGCAGTACGGTCAATACCAATACCCCAGGCGTATCCCGAATAAACTTCCGGGTTAATCTTTCCTGCTTTTAAAACATTAGGATGAATCATACCAGCGCCGGCGACTTCTAGCCAGCCGCTATTTTTACAAACTCTACAGCCCTTGCCTTTACAAAGAACACAGCTAACATCTACTTCCATACCTGGCTCTACGAAAGGAAAGTAAGATGGACGATAACGAACATCAATTTTCTGATTCCAGAATTTAGACCAAAACTCTTCTAAAGTAGCCATTAAATCCGAAAAAGACACTTTCTTATCTACATAAAAACCTTCAATCTGATGAAAAAACACATGAGATCTTGAAGAAACTGTTTCATTACGAAATACCCGACCTGGAGAAACCACTCTGAGAGGAGGCTGATTATTTTCCATAAAGCGAACCTGCACATTGGAAGTATGGGTACGGAGCAAAAGAGAATCTGTGACATAGAAAGTATCCTGCATATCTCTGGCCGGATGGTCATCTTCGAAGTTAAGCGCCTCAAAATTATAATAATCAGAATCCAAATCTGGCCCTATCTGAACAGAAAACCCCATATCTTCACAAATTTTCAACATACGATCGGAGACTTGAGAAATCGGATGAAAGCTTCCCATGTTCTTTTTTCTACCGGGAAGAGTCACATCAAGATTTTCGTTTTCTAAGCGTTGATTAATTTCCTGATCGAGGATCTTTTGCAAAGCAGTTTCCAAATAGACCTGAACTTCCTGTTTTGCATCATTGACGAATTTACCCATTTTGGGTTTTTCTTCTTTAGAACATTCTCTGAGCCTACCCATTAAAGCTGAGAAATAGCCTTTTTTACCTAGGTATTTAACTTTCAGCTCTTCTATTTCAACAGAGGTTGTAGGCTTTTTAAGTTCTTCTAAAAACTGTTTTTTGAGCTTTTCTATATCAGCTTGCAAAGTCATAAAAATAGCCTTTGAGGACTTTTAAAAATTTATGCCAAAGCCTTTTTAGCATTTTCTACTAAAACGCCAAAAGCTTTAGGGTCTTTAATAGCCAGCTCTGAAAGCATTTTTCTATTTAATTTGCAGCCGACTTTTTTCAGTCCATTAATGAACTTGCTATAAGAAATACCATTAATCTTAGCAGCAGCGTTTAAGCGGATAATCCACAAAAGACGAAAATTTCTTTTATTTTCTTTACGGTGCCTATAATTATAAGCCAGCGATTTCATGACAGCATCTTTTGTGATACGGACATGATTTTTGCGGTCTCCGTAATAGCCTTTTGCCTGTTTAAACAGTTTTTTCTTTCTTCTGCGAGAAGCCACTGCATTGGTGACTCTAACCATTTTAATCTCTCCTATCCAATAAATTTAACTTGTTAAAAAGGGTTTTTTAAAAAGGATATTTATCCAATTTTACCCATTTTTTTTAAATAACTTTTACCTTGAGCTTTGCTTAAAATCAGCTTTCTTTCCAGATGGCGTTTTCTTTTAGAGCTTTTTTTAGTTAACAGGTGTCTTCTTCCCTGCCTGTTCATTTTTAGTTTGCCAGAAGCGGTAATTTTAACCTTTGACTTAACTGACTTATTAGTTTTCATTTTAGGCACTTTCTTTTTCTCCTTTCACTTTTTTACCGGCAGGCGCCAAAACAATGGTCATAATCCTGCCCATGCTTTTTAAAGGGGTTTCTACTATAACAATATCTGATAAAATTTGCAGTATTTTATCGACCAATTTCGTCCCCAGCTCAGTATGCAGCATTTCCCGTCCTCGAAAAATCAAAGTCAAACGCACTTTATGACCTTTTAAAATAAATTTTTTAGCATGGTTAACCTTAGTCTGAAAATCATGCTCATCAATACCGGGCTTGAGTTTAATTTCTTTGACCTTTACCTGAAACTGCTGTTTTTTATTTTCCTTTTCTTTTTTAGTCTGTCTATACTTTAATTTACCAAAATCTATGATCTTACAGACCGGCGGACTAGCATTAGGAGCAATCTCTACCAAATCCAGTTTCATATTTTCAGCTTTTGCCAAGGCCTCCGCTATAGGCATAATGCCTAGCTGCTCGCCATTGTCAGTAACAACTCTGACCTTTTCTGCTCTAATAGCTCTATTGACTTTCAAAAAACCTTCCTGGGTTAAATTTTCTTTTAACTTTACATTTCATAGTGACATCCTCTCAGCAATAAATTACTAAGCATCCTAAGATGCAAGAGATTCCTTTAATCCAACAACAACCTTTGACAGGATTACCTCTCGGTTTTCTATCAGTATCGGTTTCCAAGGCTATGGGTCTTTAATGTTAAACCCTTTCCGTATGCCCTACGGCAATTAAAAAAAACTATTTCAATTGAAGCTTTTTTTTATTTTTTTTTCAATATATTCTCTTCCATCTCGGCATTGACATAACAAGGATTCCCAAAAATTATCCTAAAAATTTAAATGGGATATAGCTGGCTCGAACAGCTGACCTCCACGATGTCAACGTGGCGCTCTAACCAACTGAGCTAATACCCCAGTTAAAGATTATTATTTTAAAAAATAATTCTATTGAGGGCAATAGAAACCTTATTATTTTACTTGGTATTTGCAAAATTTAAACATATAATTTATTAACAACGGCATAAAACCCCTGAATTTACTCATGGGAAATTGTCAACGGCTTGATATGACTTATTTTAACCTTCTAAAGTTTTCTCACAGTCTTTGGCAAAATCATTTAAATACCAAAGACTGCGCTATTGACGCCACATGCGGAAATGGCCATGACAGCTTATTTTTAGCACAAATACTTAAAAACGGACATTTATTTGTTTTTGATATTCAAAAAAAAGCTTTAGACAAAACAAAAAATCTTTTACAGCAATCAAAACTGGACTGTAAAAATATTTTTTTCTTACACCAATCCCATGATCAATTCAGCCAAAATCTATTCGGTAAAAATAAAATAAAACTGTTTGTTTACAATCTTGGATATTTGCCAGGCGGCAATAAAACTATAACTACACAAACAAAAACTACTATAGCCAGTTTAAACCAAGCCCTTGCTCTTTTAAGTACAAATGGCGCTTTAAGCATAACCTGTTATCCAGGACATGCTGAAGGCGCTAAAGAAACTAAAGCTGTTAAAAACTGGCTGCAAAAGATCCAAAAAAATACAACTGAAAAAACACAAAACTATTTTGATATTCTAGAAATTAAAAGCACGCCGAGTACAACATCGCCTATACTTTTTTGGATCAGCAAACAAAATTGATTAGACAATGGATTTACATTTAGTCTCTTTAATTAAAAGAGCTAAAATAAAAGCTAAAAACAAACCTAAAGGAATCACCAAAAAGGCCCTAAAGAAAGCTAAATTGGAAATTTGCCAGTCTTCAATTACCTGTTCGGCTAAATTCAGATCCAGAATTTTTCCTACAATAGGCAGAGTTATTCCATAGCCAACTCCGGCAATAATTAAAACAGCAAAACTGGTCGCTGTTGCTGAAAGTTTTGGTTTATTACTTTCAGCAATTATAGGATAGCCAACAACTTGAGAGGCAGAAGCTATGCCCACCCCTAAAAAGAGCAGATGTAAAAAAACAGGATGGATATCGGTCACATATAAAAGCAACAGCATCAAAACAAACCCCAAAACAGCCCCAAAAAGCATAGGCGGTTTTCGTCTTTTCATTCTGTCTGAAATAGCACCAAAAATGGGAGATCCTATAATAACGCCCAAAAACAACATAGCGACTGCTCCCGCCGAGCCTATATCTGAAAAAGCATAAACCCTGACCAGATAGGAAATACCAAACAAAGCTCCCAAGACAGAAAGCGGCAAATTGATAAAACAGATAAAAAAACCGGTCAGCCAGTTTTGTTTTTGCTTAAAAACTTCTTTTAAAGATTCAAAAGATGATAGTCTGCCGGCTCTTTCAGTAATTTTATGTTGTTCCGGCATTTCCTTGTCCTTAACTACAAACCATAAAACAGCAGCAATAAAAACTCCTAAAAGAGCTATCAACAAAACAGCCATCCGCCAACCCAAAACTTCTCTTAAAGCTGTGACTGCTACTAAAGCAAAAACGCCTCCCAGCATGCCAATTGCCATAATAATGGAAGAAGCCCGGGCCATTTCTTTTTCCGGTAACCAGTAAGAAGCCAGTTTTAAACAGGCAATCAGTCCAAAGGAAAAAGTAATACCACATAAAAATCTGCCGATAGCGGCAATAAATAACAATTTAGCAAAAGCAAAAATCAAAGTTCCAATAATCACTATCGTCAAATTAATCAGCATAATTTTTTTAACAGAAAATCTGTCCAATAAAAGCCCGGCCGGCAAAATAGACAAAACATTAGCATAAAAACCCCAAGACGAAAGAATTGCGATCTTGGTCTCCGTCGCATTAAAAGACGTTAACAGCTCATGATTCAAAGCAGTCATTAAGTTAATCTGTAAAATACCATAAAAAAAAAAGAGAGCTCCAATAATAGTAATAAGCCATCCTTTTCTATCAGCATGAGTCTCTAACATATTTTTTTTCCTTATCTATTTTTTTAAATCAGTTTTTATAGTTTAAACTGCCGGCCACAATTTCTACAGAACTAGAAGCTCCTATTCTATTAGCACCCGCTTCAATCATTTTTAAAGCATCCGCATAAGACTTAATTCCACCGGCTGCTTTGATTTGCATATTTTTCCCTATCACAGATCTTAACAGTTTGATATCTTCCGCCGCCGCTCCTTTTTCTGCAAAACCGGTGGAGGTTTTGACAAACCCAGCGCCTGCTACCTGAGCTAAAGCTGCTGCTATAATTTTCTCCGCCTCAGTTAAATAACAGGTTTCTAAAATAATTTTCACAGAAAAAGGCTTAACCTCTTCAATAACTGTTTGCATGTCCTCAAACACCAATCTATAGTCCTTGGCTTTCAAGGCGCTAATATTTATTACCATATCAATTTCCTTGGCTCCAGCAGCCACAGCTTCTTTAGCTTCAAAAGCCTTAGTTGAACTTTGATTGGCACCCAAAGGAAAACCAACTACCGCAATAGGCAAAACAGCAGTATCCTGCAAAAGCTCGGCTACCCTGCCAACAAAAGCAGGATTAACGCAAACGCCTTTAAAACCATATCTAACAGCTTCTTCACAAATCCTGCTGATCTCCTCTTGGCTGGCATTTGGTTTTAGCAAGGTATGATCAATAAAACCAGCTATTTTTTGAGAAGCTGCACCCATTTTTTGCTCCTTTCTTAAAAGTTACTAAAAAATAATTTAAAAGACTAGTCCATATTTTGCACTTCAACCATCTTAAATTAGCCAAAAACATTTTTTAAAAAATATAAATACATACTGCCAAAACAGAATTGATAGCCTAGAGAAATCTTTACAGAGTCATAATCAAATAATCAAAAGAGTAAAGACAAAGACAAAAAGAGAAAACGTCTCTACGATACCTGCGGCGGCGGCGCATTTTCCAAAAATAGCGGGCTGTTTGGCAGAGGCCTGAATCCCCGTGGCAATTACTTTGCCCTGGTAAATTGAACAGACCATATTGGCCAGGCCAACAAATAACGCAATGCCAAAAGCAACAAAAGAATCAAGCCCACCTGTTTTGATCTTGTCAGCCATTAAAACCATTAAAATAAAGCCATAAATAGCCTGCGATGAAGGCAGGGCTGAAAGTCCGATAAACTTACCATGCCCTTCTTCTACGTGGGTCATGGCTCCATGAGATGCAGAGCCTCCAATAGTACAGCCGACGGCACTGCCAAGACAGCCCAGACCCAAAACTACTCCCGGTCCAATATTTCCAAAGTCCATAAAACCCTCCTATTTTTTAAATAATCTTAAAGGATTAAAAAGTTTTCCGCCACCTTCAAAACAGTGATTGTACCATTCTAAAAAGTTCAGACGCAACCCATGAATAATCCCTCCCATAATACTCATACTAATATTTATCAAATGTCCAAAAATAATTAAAAAGATGCCAATTATCAAACCAAATTGCGTATAAAAACTATTAAAAGTCTGAGACAGAACAATACCAGCCAGCGCTAAAGCATAAAGGCGCAAATAAGACAGCACATCGCCAAAAAGGCCAATTATTCCGGCAACTTCTTTCAAGCCCAAAAGTTTTTTCTGAATCAGGGCTAAAACTAATACCAGAGGCAGAGAAATACTTAATAAATATTGGCCTAACCGAATAGCTGTTTCTTTAGTTATTAAATTAGTAAAATAAATTAAGGAAGTAGACTTTAAAATTAAAGGAGCCCAAAGATAGCCGCCGATTAAAAACAGAATCCAGCCAACGCCAGCCCAATTTTTTCGCAAATTTATGATGTAGGCCAAAGAAATATGTAAAATACCAATTAAAAGAGAAATCTCTAATAAAACACTGCGGAAAAATTCATCAAAAATTTCATATTTGCCCGTGTCGGAAAGCGCTTTTAAAACAAATTCATGACCATCTTGAGCTGTTTTTAAAGCGGGATATTTTTGCGACCACTGCCGATACACTTCATCCTGCATAGACATATGATATTGAGCTTTTTTCTCAATCAGGATTTTTACAAAAGATATCTGCTGCCAAGGATGATCAGGTGCAAAATTCAACCCAAAAAAGGAAGCCGTTAAAACTCCCCAGACAGTACAGCCGGTAGCTAATAAAAAGACCAGTTTGATAAAGCGTTGCATAAAAGGCGTGGGCTTTTTAACCAGCCCTTTAATGATAAATGCTAAAATCAAATAAACCAGACCGTAACCGGCATCGGAAACAACAATCGAGAAAAAAAGAGTAAAAAAGATCAAAACCCATAAAGACGGGTCTTTATCATCAGTTGAAGGTATGTCATAAATTTTAATCAGATCTTCTCCAACTTTAGCAGTCGGAGGATTTTCCAGATACGTCGGAACTCTAATATTCTTCTCAATTTTAGTTCTTTCAGCATGAATCAAAAAATTGGAGAGCAGTTTTTCTAACTGATCCAACTTGGTTTCCGGAACCCAGCCTTCAATAGTAAAGAGATTATCCTCTAACAAATAAGAAGTTTCACTTTTGGCAACCTGCAAATTATGGGTATTAAAATAATTAAAAACAGCTTCTCTTAAAAGCTCTAAATAAGAAGCATAGTGCTTCATTTTTCTTTCCAAAAGCAAAATGCTCTCACGGGTCATATCCAGGTGCTTTTTCAAGGCTGAAGCAGGCCGTGCAATTTTTATTTCTACAAAACCAGGATAGTTTTTGCATTCTGTACTTAAAGAGACGTAATAATCCAAGTCATATTCAGTAGCCACATAAATTAGTTCGGCAGGCACCCGTTGTTTTATCTTGTCAGAGCTTTTAATAAAGAAAAACTGAAAAACTAAATTGGTCTCTTTGCGGATATAATCAATATCTTCAATAGAAAACCAACCAAAAGGCAGAGCTTTAATCACTTCTTTTTCCAACTCGTTTTCCATACTTCGCAGCTTTTCAATGTCCTGATTTAGCTCTAGAATTTTTTTAGCAATTTCATCGGCAGGCCTGTCTTTTTTCTGAAAAGAAACCGGCTGCTTTTTTAAAAGCTTGATAGCGGACAGTAAGTTTTTTAAAGCATATGGGAAATCCTTAACTGCCTGTTTTTTGCCAATAAACTCAATAAAGCCCATTTTTTGAGCCTTAGCAAAAAAACTGTAGATCTCATCTTTAATACCGTAAAACAGATATTTTTTTAAATTAACTAGCATAAGCTTTTTTCTTTAAAATTTTTTCTTTGGCAACCTTGGCCTGCGACAGAGAAGAAAGCTGAGTATCATCCAAGAAAATTTTTATTTTTTTTACATTGACCTCGCATCTGGGGATCAATATTTTTTCAAACAAATTTACTCTGATGGAAACATCTTTAAGCTCTTTTGCAAGCATCTTTTTTCTTTCTTCTTCCACGCTAATTTTTTGGTAGAGAATGATAACATTTTTAATAATATTTAAAACTTCATCAAACCAAACCGGAGTGCCAAACAAGCTGTAACTAACATCTTGAAAAACAACATTTTCAAAAATAGGCACTTCTAGGCCGGCAATATTCTCATATTTTTTCTGGACATGTTTAACTTCAATAAAACGTAAAAGACTTTCTTCGTATTTATCATTCAATAATGAACTCACTTCATCAGCAAACATGCGAGTTTTAACAAATTCTTTTTGCAATTTTGCTAAAGCTTGATTGCACAAATCAATTTCGGATTGCAAAAGCATTTTTTTGAGCTTTAAAGTCGGCAGATAAAGTTGCAGCTGCTTAGATTTCAGCTCTTCGGACCTCAGTGCGCTTTTAGTAAATTGCAGCTTCATCAAAAAAATAACGGCGTAGATACCCCTGCCTGTAAGACTAGGTCTTTAGACATGAAGAAAAAATGCCGACCCTCCGTTTAAGTTCAAAAACTCAGGTTTTTCCGATGGCTAAAATAAAACCACCCTGGAATCTGAAAACCAGTAAGTTTCTCTTCGCCAATATTGCAAAGGCTTTTTAAGTTAGCAGCACCGCTTTTACCTCTTAGAGCTTTTAGCCACTAACAACAGAGCAAAAAACTCACAGTCCTCGCAGAACTTAAGCTAGTCAGCTAAAGCTATATTCCAAGCCCCCGTCTTTAGACGCGGGGTCGCTGACTCTTTCCAACCTTATACACTTTCTTTTTTACACCTCTTTCGGCCAATATTTATCCGCAATCTTTTTTTTAATGCTAATTTCTTCTAATAAAAAGCAGTCGGCTAAAATACGCCAGCCTAAATCCAGAGCTTCCTCCAAAGGAATATTTACCTCTAAAGCCATCATTTTAGTTTCAAAAAAATTGGCAAAACGAATTAATTTCTCATCCCACTGCGAAAGCTTAAATCCCATAGCACTTCTTTCTTTAGCTTTTTTAGAATCAGCATAAAGACGGATCATGGTATTAGCCACCTCTCCATGGTCTTCCCTGGTTTTCTTGTCAATTACCTGCTGCTTTAGCCTAGAAAGCGAACCAAACGGATCTATCTTTCCATCCACCAAATAAAACTGACCCTCTGTAATATATCCAGTATTGTCGGGAATAGGGTGGGTCACATCTCCGCCCGGCATAGTTGTAACAGCTAAAATAGTAATCGAGCCGGAATCTTTTATATCCACTGCTTTTTCATAGCGCAAAGCCAAATCTGAATATAAAGACCCAGGATAGCCTCTAGTAGAAGGAATCTGGTCCATGGTGATAGCAATCTCTTTAATCGCATCGGCAAAAGAGCTCATATCGGTTAGCAAAACTAAAACATCTTTACCCTGCAAAGCAAATTTTTTCCCAATAGCCAAGGCCATATCAGGCGTCATCAGACATTCTACCGGAGAATCTGTAGCCTGATGGATAAACATAACAGTTTTTTCCAAAGAGGCTTTTTTTTCAGCATTTTCAACAAAAGCCTGATAGTCATCAAATCTAAGACCCATGCCACCAAGGACTATTACATCAGCATCAGTCTGGTTGGCAATCCTCATCAGCAACTGGTTATAAGGCTCTCCTGCTACTGAAAAAATAGGTATTTTTTGGGATTTTACCAAACAGTTGAAAACATCGATCATGGGAATATTAGTTCTGACCAACTGATGAGGCATAACTCTTTTTATAGGATTAAAAGAAGGAATGTTGACATCGATAGCATCCCCTAAAAGTTTAGTCCCGCCATCCAACGGCTCGCCAATCCCATTAAAACAACGGCCCAGCATATTAGAAGTAAAGACCGCCTGCATGCCCCTTTTCAAAAAAGTCACCCGGTCTCCTGTAGAAATTCCCCTAATAGATTCAAATACTTCCAAAGTAACTTTGTCCTTATCAAAACTTAAAACAGAAGCATAAGCACAAGTCCCGTCCTTTTTACTAATTTTAGCCAGTTCTCCCAATCCAACATTGTCTGCCACCACTGTAATCAAATTACCGCGCATGTCTAAAATATGATCATAGACTTTTTTCATTTCACAGCCTTCTCTTCTATCTTTTTTTTAATTTCTGCCAGTTTATTTGTATATTCTTCAGATTTGAAAGACACATAGTTTAAATTTTTAATCGCATTTTGTAAGTTTAAAAAATAAGTGCGTGCCTCATCATGACTAGATAGTTTAAAACGGGTAGAAAAAATATTTCCTATTAAAGCAAACATCAAACTCTGTTTTTCTTCCGTACAAAAAGCATCTTCCCTATCAAATGAATTCTGCTGAAGATAACCAATATCAAAAAGCTCCGCTTTCAAATAAATTATCATATCTTCTAAAGCCGTGCCTTCCCAACCGACCACTTCCATCCTTTTGGCAATTTCATCCCCTTTTTTCAAAAAATAAATCGCAATCTCTACTCTTTGTTTCCAACCGGGATATTTCTTTTCAAAATAATCAGTTGCAGCCGGAAGATATTTAGACCAAGAAATCAAAGGATCAATAGCAGGATAACGTCTAGCACTAGCCCTTTCTCTGGAAAGGCCTAAAAAAGCACCTACAACCGCCAGGGTCGCCTGCGTTACCGGCTCTTCAAAGTTGCCGCCGGCAGGAGAAACCGCTCCGCCAATGGTTAAAGAGCCTATTGTCTTATCATCTACCTGCAAAACGCCTGCTCTTTCATAAAAAGCAGCAATTCTAGAGGCTAAATAAGCCGGAAATGCCTCTTCTCCCGGAATTTCTTCTAACCTGCCGGAAATTTCTCGCATAGCCTGCGCCCAGCGAGAAGTCGAATCAGCCAAAACCAATACGCTGTATCCCATCTGCCGATAATATTCCCCTATTGTCACCGCCATATAAACTGAAGCTTCTCTGGCCGCTACCGGCATGGAAGAAGTATTGCAAATAATAACCGTTCGGTTAATCAGAGGCTCTTTAGTCCTTTCATCAATCAGTTTCGGAAAATCTTTTAAGACTTCTACCACCTCTCCGGCCCTTTCCCCACAAGCTGCAATAATCACAATATCAACAGCAGAATATTTGGCCAAATGGTGCTGCAAAACAGTCTTGCCGGCGCCAAACGGCCCAGGCGTACAAAAAGTCCCTCCTTTCATAATTGGAAATTGCGTATCAATAGATCTCTGGCCTGTATTCATCACTTCTTGGGACTTGACTTTCTGTCCAGCCTTAAGAGCAGTTTTCACCGGCCAGCGCTGCAACATAGATACGGAAATCTCTTCACCTTTTTGATTTTGAACTTTGGCAATCGGCTCTTCTATATTGTATTCCCCCTCTTTTGCCAGCCAGACGAGCTTATATTCACCTCTTAAGCTGAAAGGCAGCATAATTTTATGTGTAAACCGCCCCTCCGGAACCTCGCCAATCAGATCTCCTCTTTTTAACATGGAATCAAGCTTGGCTTTGGGAAAAAATTTCCATTTCTTTTTCCGATCCAATGCAGAAATATAAACTCCCCGATTGAGCAAAAGTCCGGAAACCTCTGCCACCTTGACCAAAGAATTTTGCAAACCGTCAAAAATAGATGTCAAAAGCCCCGGGCCAAGCTCTGCCTCCAAAAGCCTCGTTGAAAAAATAACCTGCTCGCCTAATTTGATTTGAGAGGTATCTTCAAATACCTGCACTTTAGCCTGAGAGCCATTAATTTCAATAACCTCGGAAGACAGTTCTAAATCTCCCATTTTTATCTGGCAGATCTCCCCCTGCCTGATTGAACCGTCAAATTCTACGTGCAACAAATTACCAAAGGCTCTAATCACTTTTCCCGTAGCTTTACTATTCTGCTTGGTTTCCTGCATACAATTACCTTAATATTCCATCTAAAATTTTTTTACCAGTGCTCTCGTTTAAACGAAAAAAATCCTCCATGAGCATAATACCAACCAAATATCCCAGGATCTGATCAATGCTAAACGGATTTTCCTCTGCTTTAGCAGCTACTTGTTGAAAACGGTATTCCAAAAATGCCAAATACATATTTTTGGGGTCTTGATAATTATTTTCAAAAAGTTCAACTATTTTCATATATCCAGGCTCTAATTCTAAATGTTCAAAGCCTTGCTGCTGCAATAATGTTTTAACTAAAAAATTAGTTTTATCCTCGTAAGATAGTTCTTCTTCCAGATTTTTATCTGTCTTTTTAGCCCTTAAAGCTGTGGTAATTAAAATAATTGCATGTTCCAAGTGAAAATAAAAGCGTAAAAAATCAGACCGTGCATACTGTTTCATCTGATAAAAAAATCTAGTTAGTAAATAAGGAAAATTTTTAATTTTGTCCTCGTCTGAAGAAAATCTCTCGACAAATTTAAACACAAATTCCGGCAATCCGTCTTGAGTAAAAATAGCTTCTCTTAGCTCCTTTTCTTTTAAATTTCCTCTTGGATCCAGCTCTTCATTCAACCACAGTTTTTTTAAATTTTTTAAATCAATATAACTTTTAAAAGAATGAATGATATTTCTATCTTCTTCAGTCAAATTCCAGCGCATTAGCTCAACCAGATCAGCATAAGTAATTTCATTTTTAACCTTCAAATCCAATAGAGGTAAAGCAGAGCCTAAAAAATAATATTTTTTTTTCATATTTTAATTTTATATTTTCTAGAAGACCCAAAAATCAAATTTCTTTTACTGTCTTTAAAAACTGTTAACAAATCAATATTACTTACTGATCTTTTAAGCTGAAAATCAATTCCCTAAAATCTTTGCGGATATAACCTGATATCAGCTCTTTGATTTCCTGTCCGGAAACATCCAGCGTAATTTTTTTATCTCGCAATACTATTTTAGCTCCTCCTAAAAAATCGCCTGAGAGCACTTTTTTATCTTTTAGCTTATCGATAACATCACGCGCTAAAAAACGCGAGACTTCTTCTACCTTAACATCCTTGGCTATATAAGCTGTTAAATTGGTATTGGTGCCTTCTTTTTCCAAAGCCTGTATGACAGCCTCAATCAAACGGGCAATTGTTTTAGGATCTGCCATTTGTTTTTCTACCAAACCTGAAAGGTTCTCCGCAAAAAACTTTTCCTCTATCTGCTGTTTTAAAACATCGATTACCTGTTTTGATGCCAGAGCCAATGAGGTCTTTAACAATTTCTTCTGCTTTTCTATCTCGCGTTTAGCACGATCAGTCATTTGCCCGGCCTCTTTCTGAGCCTGATTTTTAATTTCTTCCGCCTTCATATGAGCATTTTCCAGAATTTCTTTGGCTTCCTGTTTAGCCGGCTCTATGGTCTGCTGTTTAATAGTATCGCAGATTTTCTGGATCTTATCCTGGCTTTCCTGCAGCTGTTTCATAAATTCTACCTTTTTCTTTTACATTGAATTTTCAATATAACACAGAGTTTTTTTTGAGCCAAAAAATTCCGCTTTTTTTCCTGTTTTTAAAAAATAAACTTGATCTGGTTTTTTACTAGCTTTAAAGTTAAAACAAACAATTAAAATTTTATTAAACCAAACAAGGAGCAGCGTTTCCTTGATTTGAATCAGGGTTTTTACGTTGTCAATTTTTATGAAGAAAATTGTATGCATTTTTTTATCTCTCAGCATCTGTTCTTTAGGAGCTGCCCGAAACAGCCACAGCTATAATAATTACAACTATAAAGAATCAACATGGACATCTACCTCTTCTAATGCTATGTGGATGATGGCTTGGGGCCTCGGCCTTGTAGTCGGCATTGCTGTCGCTTGCGCTGCAGCTAAAAATTCCAGATCTTAAAAAGCTGTTGGCTAAAACTGACCACGCGTTTTAAGATGTTTTTTGTTATAATTTTAATGTTTATTTTTAATCATTTTTAAAATATAAGGATTTTTCATGAACCAGCTAGAAAGTTTAAAAAAATATACAACTGTAGTAGCAGATACTTCAGATTTTGAAAATATAGCCAAATTCCGCCCTACCGACGCTACTACCAACCCCTCTTTAATCCTAGCAGCTGCCACTGATGAAAAATACCGGCATTTAATTGATCAGGCTATAGAAATATCCCTTTCCCAAACTTCAGCTGATGATCCTCTGAATAGTGTTCATTTAGCTCTGGAAAAAGTCTTTGTTAATTTCGGCCTGGAAATTTTAAAAATTATCCCCGGTCGAGTTTCCATAGAAGTAGATGCCAGAGACTCTTTCGACATACAAAAAAGTATTGAAAAAGCCCGCCGTTTTATCTTTCTTTTTGAAAAAAACGGCATCTCCAGAAAACGGATTTTAATTAAACTGGCTTCTACCTGGGAAGGAATTCAAGCAGCAAAAATTTTAGAAAAAGAAAAAATCAGCTGTAATTTAACTTTGCTTTTTTGTCTGCCACAAGCCATCTCTTGTGCAGAAGCCAATGTTACTTTAATCTCTCCCTTTGTCGGTAGAATTTTAGACTGGCATAAAAAAAACACTGCTAAAAAAGAATATCTGCCACATGAAGATCCTGGCGTTATATCTGTTAAAAATATTTTCAACTACTATAAAAAATTTGGCTACAAGACCCAAATCATGGGAGCGTCTTTTAGGAATTCAAAAGAAATTTCAGAACTGACAGGCTGTGATTTATTGACTATTTCACCCAAACTTTTAGAAGAAATGGAAGCCATTCACACATCTATTGAAAAAAAATTAAGTCCAGAAAAAACCCAAAACCTGGATATCCAAAAATTGCATTTAACAGAATCCAGCTTCCGCTATCTAGTCAATGCCGATCCCATGGCCTCTTTTTTACTATCTGACGGAATTAGAAGATTTGCCCAAGACACTGAAAAACTGGAAAAATTTCTTTTAGCAAAATTCAAAGCAAAAAAAATAACTTTTGCTACCTCTTAACCGGATAAGCTAATTAATATATTTGAGTATCTGCTTTTAATTTTTGTTTTAAGGATTACAAGGAATTTATTAATCTATAATTACTTGTAAATTGCTTAGCTGTTTCTTTATTCTGTTTGAATGCTTATTACAGGCATTATTTTAATTGCATTCCTTGACCCCATAGATAAATCTAAGAGATTGCGTCATCTCATTTGTTCAAGCAATTCCTCAACAACTTTAAATTCAGGACTTTTCTAAAAAAATAATTATCTCAGCCTACAGAAACTTCTTCCGGCTTATCTTCAAAATCAAAGATCAAGCCGCCTTCTTCTGCAGATTTGAGCTTTTTCTTAAGGCTGAAACCAGTTCCGCCAGGAATAATATGACCCATAATCAAATTAGACTTAAAGTCTAACAGGTCATCCACTTTTCCTTGCACTGAAGCATCAGTCAAGACTCTAGTAGTTTCCTGGAAAGAAGCTGCTGAAATAAAGGACTCGGTCTTTAAAGAAGCCTTGGTAATACCCAGCAGGACAGGAATTGCCTGCGCCGGCTTGCCGCCTTCTTCTAAAGCTTTTCTGTTAGCTTTAAAAAACTCTTTTTTAGAAACATCTTCGCCATATAAGAAAGTCGTATCGCCGGGGTCTGTGACCCTGACTTTCTGTAGCATCTGGCGGACAATAATCTCAATGTGCTTGTCATTAATATCCACACCTTGCAAGTGATAGACTTCCTGAACCTGATTGACGATATATTTTTGCAATTCCCGGACACCGCAAATCTCTAAAATCTCTTCAGGCACTACCAAACCATCGGTCAAAGGCTGGCCTTTAGAAACCACATCTCCTTTTTGGACAATCAAGTGTTTGGAAAGCGATATAAAATGCTCTTCTTCCATATCCGTGATCTCATCGTGCACAACAACAATACGTTTGTTTTTCTGCACGCCTTTGAAATCAACGGTTCCATCGATACGGGCAATTTCTGCAGCATCTTTCGGAGACCTCGCTTCGAAAAGCTGGGCTACGCGAGGCAGACCGCCGGTAATGTCTTTAGTCTTGATCGCACCTCTTGGCAGTTTGGCCAAGATAGTGCCGCCTTTAACTTCTTGTCCTTCTTTTACAGAAATCACAGCACCGGACGGAATTGCATAAGTACCTACCAGATCGGTCATAGCAGGATCTTTATATATGAAAATCTGCGGATGCAGCTCGCCTCTATGGTGCTTGACTATTACCTCAACCTGCCCAGTTTGTTTATTAACTTCGCCCTGCGAAGAAATTCCCTCTACCAGATCTTGATACTTAACAAAACCTGGTTTTTCACAAATAATTGGTACAGAATGTTCTTCCCATTCAGCAATTTTGGTCTTTTTCTTAATTTGAGAGCCATCCTCGAATAAAGTCTTGGTACCCAGCTCTAATGGGAAGGTCTGCAAAGGCTCAATAGATTTATTTGAAAGCAGTTTTTTGTACTCTTCCAAACTTCTGCCTTCATCGCGAACCAAATATAAAGAACCATTTTTGTTTAAAACTAAATAGTTACCTTCTTCATTTTTTACGACGCGCAGGTTGTCATAAATTAAAATACCATCATGATCAGCAACAATCTGAGGAGACAAAATAGCAGAAGCAATACCGCCGATATGGAAAGTTCTCATTGTCAGCTGAGTACCAGGCTCGCCAATAGACTGGGCTGCAATAATGCCAATCGCCTCTCCCATACCTACCAAATTACCGTTTGCCAGGTTCAAACCGTAGCACTTGGCACAAACGCCTCTGGCACTCTCGCAAGTTAAAGCAGAGCGGATTTTAACTTGATCGATACCTGCAGAATCAATGGCTTCCGCTTTAACTGCTGTCAGTACTTCTCCGGCTTTAGCCAACAGCTGAGTACTGTCTCCCGGCTGATAAATATCGTCGCAAACAGTGCGGCCAAAAATACGATTTTTCAGAGGAATCAGTTCTTCCTGTCCCTGCTTAATAGAAATTACTTCAATGCCATTTAAAGTACCGCAATCTTCTTCAGTAATAAAAACGTCTTGAGAAACGTCAACTAAACGACGGGTCAAATAACCAGAGTCGGCTGTTTTCAAAGCAGTATCGGCCAGACCTTTTCTAGCTCCGTGAGTAGAGATAAAGTATTCAGAACCGGAAAGACCTTCTCTAAAATTGGAAGCAATTGGAGATTCTAAAATTTCACCTGACGGCTTAGCCATCAATCCCCTTAAAGCGCCTAGCTGCTTAACCTGAGATTTGTTGCCTCTAGCGCCAGAGTCCATCATTAAATAAAGCGGATTCAAACTATGCTCTTTTACTTGCGACAGGAGCTTAAACAGATCTTTGGAAAGCTGGTCCGTTGCCTCTGTCCAAATAGCAATAATTTTCGAATGACGCTCGCCAGAGGTGATAATACCATCTTCATATTGTTTTTTTACCACTTCTACTCTTCTAAATGATTCATCTAAAACAGCCTGTTTATTAGATGGTATAACCACATCTTTGATACCCATAGAAAGAGAGGCTTTAGTTGCTTCTTTAAAACCCAAATTCTTCATGTCATCTAAAAATTTAACTGTTTGTTCCAGTCCTACTTTCTTATAGCATTCTAAAACCAGCTCAGAAAGACGTTTTTTTCTTAAGGCATAGTTTTGAAAACCTATTTTTTTAGGAACAATAGAATTAAATAATACTCTGCCGGGAGTTGTCTCAATCACACCCTCTTTAAGACGCAACTTGATCTTTTCATGGATATGAATCCCTCTGCCGGTTTCAGACCTTCTACCACTATTTTTCTGTTTTTTAAAAGCTTCATAGTGCCAGTCATAACTTTCTGCTGAATAAAAAGCCTGCAGAACTTCATCCATAGAACCAAAAAATTTGACCTTCTCTTTGTATTTTTCAGGAAAATAAAGAGGTTCCTGCATTAAATAATAAAGACCTAAAATCATATCTTGGGTAGGTACAGCAACCGGTTTCCCTGAAGATGGCAAGAAAATATTATCAGAGCTCATCATCAACAGTTTGACTTCAATTTGCGATTCTACAGAAAGCGGTACGTGCACAGCCATCTGGTCACCGTCAAAGTCAGCATTAAAAGCTGTGGTTACCAAAGGATGGATACGGATCGCCTTTCCTTCAATCAAGACCGGCTCAAAGGCCTGAATGCCTAAACGGTGCAAAGTAGGAGCTCGGTTTAACATAACAGGATGGCCTTTAATAATTTCATCTAAAACATCCCATACCTCGGGAGATTGTTTTTGAATCAATTTTTTTGCCGATCTGATCGTATACACAAAATCCAGATCTTTGAGTCTTTTAACAATAAACGGCTCAAACAATTCTAAAGCCATCTGTTTGGGAATACCGCACTGATTAATTTTTAGCTCAGGGCCAACAACAATCACTGATCGGCCGGAATAATCTACCCGTTTTCCTAACAGATTTTGACGGAAACGGCCTTGTTTTCCTTTAAGCATTTCAGACAGCGATTTTAAAGGACGGTTACCAGCTCCCATCACAGGATTACCATGGCGGCCATTGTCAAAAAGAGCGTCCACAGCTTCTTGCAACATTCTTTTTTCATTACGGATAATCACTTCCGGTGTTTTCAGCTTTAAAATCGATTTTAAACGGCTATTACGATTAATCACCCTTCGATATAAATCGTTCAAATCAGAAGTCGCAAATCTGCCTCCGTCTAAAGGTACTAAAGGTCTTAAATCCGGCGGAATAATTGGAACGCAAGAAAGCACCATCCAGTTAGGCTTGTTAGTAGAAGAAGCCATATCCTCTACAATTTTTAAACGCTTGGCAATTTTCATTCGAGCCTGCATAGACTTGGTCTTACGCAGCTTTTCTTTAAGCTCATTGATCAGCAAAGTTAAATCTTCTTTAGAAAGCAGCCCTTGAATAGCCTCGCCGCCCATTTTGGCTGTAAAACTGCCAATGCCCCATTTTTCAATAGCTTCACGATATTCGTTGTCATTAAGCAACTGTTTTTTATCTAGATCGGTCTGACCCGGATCAATTACCACATATTCTTCATAATAAATTACTCTTTCCAAATCCGAAGTTGTCAGCCCTAAAATATTACCAATACGTGTGGGCATAGTCTTAAAAAACCAAATATGCACAACAGGCACGGCCAGCTCTATGTGGGCCATCCTTTCTCTTCTGACTTTTGACAAAGTAACTTCTACACCGCAACGATCACAGACAATGCCTTTATGTTTAATCTTTTTATATTTGCCGCAAGCACATTCCCAGTCTTTTGTCGGTCCAAAAATTTTCTCACAAAAAAGCCCGCCTTTTTCCGGCTTAAAAGTACGGTAATTAATCGTTTCCGGTTTTTTCACCTCGCCACGAGACCAGTCATTTCTAATTACTTCGTCTGAAGCAATTTTAATGCTTAAATGATCAAAATTAGTCTCATCAGCTTCTTTTATAAATTTTTCTTGCACCATAATGCTTGTTTAAACCCTTGTTTAAAATAAACTTTTTTTTCCCTTTTACAAGCTGTATATTTTCACCAAACAACCTTGCCCATCTTTGGCAAATACAGCTTATCTTAGTCAGCAGCTTCTTCTGCCCTTACGTCTAAACACAGCCCCTGCATTTCTTTAATCAATACGTTAAACGATTCAGGCACCCCTGATTTTAGGCTGTTTTCTCCCTTGACAATAGATTCATAAATACGGGTACGTCCTTCAACGTCATCCGATTTAACTGTCATCATTTCCTGCAGCAGATTAGCCGCTCCATAAGCTTCCAAAGCCCAAACTTCCATCTCTCCAAAACGCTGGCCTCCTCTTTGCGCCTTGCCGCCTAATGGCTGCTGAGTAACTAAAGAGTAAGGACCAATCGAACGAGCATGGATTTTATCTGCCACCAAGTGAGAAAGTTTTAGCATGTAAATATAACCAACTACTACCCGATTATCAAACTGCTCCCCGGTCTTTCCATCGAAAAGCACAAATTTACCGTCGCTAGATAAACCTTCTTCTTGCAGCATTGCCCAAATACGGTCTTCGGGAAAGCCTTCAAAAACCGGAGCCTTTACATAAATTCCAGCATTTCTAGCAGCATAACCCAAGTGAGTTTCCAAAAGCTGGCCCATATTCATACGGGAAGGTACGCCTAATGGATTTAAAATAATCTCAATAGTATGGCCATTTTCCAGATAAGGCATATCAGCAATTGGCACAATTTTCGAAACCACGCCCTTATTACCATGGCGGCCGGCCATTTTATCACCCACTTCTAATTTACGCTTAGTAGCAATATAAACCTTTACCTGGCGAATAACGCCTGTTTCCAATTCAGTATCGCCTTTGCGGGTAAACTCAATTTCTGATTTATGTTTGTCTTTGAGAGTCTGCAAAGCAATTTCATGTTCGCGCAGAATTTTTTTCATCTGATTATAAATTTCATTTTGCGGCAAAATTAAATTGTCAGCAGATTCCATTTCCAAGGTCTCTAACATGTTTTGGGTAAAGACTTCCTGATCATAGATAACTACTTCGCCGGTTTTGCGATGCAGAATATCGCCAGGAGCTTTTTCACTTAAAAGTAAAGCCCCTAATTGTTCATGCAGTTCCAAAAACAGCTCTTCTTCTGTAATCTTGTATTCTTCATGAATATCTTTGATGCGAGAGGCCTCTTCTACCATTTCATCATCGGTTTTAGACAGACGGTCGCGGCGAGAAAAGACTTTAACATCCATAACCACGCCTTCAGTACCTGGAGGCACCATCAAAGACGCATCTTTAACATCAGCGGCTTTTTCTCCGAAAATTGCTCTTAAAAGCCTTTCTTCCGGAGACAACTCTGTTTCCGATTTAGGAGTGATTTTACCTACTAAAATATTCCCTGGCTTAACTTCTGCGCCAATACGGATAATACCATCGTCACCCAAATTGGCCAGTGCTTCTTCTGAAACATTCGGAATATCGCAGGTAATTTCTTCTTTTCCTAATTTAGTATCACGCGCTGTTACCTCAAATTCTTCCAGATAAATAGAAGTATAAGTATCTTCTTTGATCAATTTTTCAGAAATAATAATCGCGTCTTCATAGTTGTAGCCGAACCAGGGCATAAAAGCCACCAGTACGTTCTTGCCCAAAGCCAGCTCCCCTGTATCCGTTGCAGAACCATCGGCAATCACCTCATTAGCCCTGATTTTAGCGCCTACAGAACAAATCGGCGTCTGATTAATGCAAGAACCGGAATTAGAACGCAAAAACTTCTTTAGCTCATATATTTTTTTCTTCAATGGATTATCTTTAGGCATAACCACAATTTTATGGCCATCGACATATTCCACTGTTGAATCTTCCTCTGCTACAATCACAGAACCCGAATCTCGAGCTGCACGTTTTTCCAAACCCGTACCGACCAAGGGGGATTCCGTTTTCAACAAAGGCACAGCCTGGCGCTGCATGTTAGAGCCCATCAAAGCGCGGTTAGCATCATCATGCTCTAAAAAGGGAATCAAACCCGCTACAATCGAAACCATCTGCTTAGCAGAAACGTCCATGTGGGTTACTTTCTCAGTCTCTATTTGTGCAGTTTCCCCATCAAAACGCGCCCAGCAATATTTATTAACAAACATATTATGTTGATCTAAATTAGCAGAAGCTTGGGCAATAATACATTCTTCTTCCATGTCCGCAGTCATGTATTCAATCTCTTCTGTAACTACTCCGTCACGAACAATCCGATAAGGAGTTTCTAAAAAACCAAACTCATTAATCTTGGCAAAAGACGACATAGAAGTGATCAAGCCGATATTAGGACCTTCCGGAGTTTCAATCGGACAAATTCTGCCATAGTGCGAAGCATGTACGTCACGCACTTCAAAACCGGCTCTTTCACGGTTCAAACCGCCGGGGCCCAAGCATGACAGCCTTCTTTTATGGGTCAGTTCTGAAACCGGATTAGTCTGATCCATAAACTGAGAAAGCTGCGATCTACCGAAAAAGTCTTTCAAAACACCAGCCAGGCCTTTTGCCGAAACAATCTTTCCAGGAGTCATAGTATCTACAGAAAAATCAAAAAGATTCATTCTCTCTTTAATAATTTTTTCCATGCGGGCCAGACCAATGCGGCATTGATTTTGCACCAATTCACCAACAGAGCGAACCCGACGATTGCCTAAATGATCAATATCATCAGTAGAAACATTTTCATCGCCCAATTTTAAAGCGATCAAATATTTCAAAGCTTCAATAATATCTTCTTTTTTTAAGATAACAGTTGCAAGTTCTTCAACATCTATTTTCAGGCCCAGTTTTTTATGGAGCTTATAACGACCTACCCTACCCAAATTATATCTGCGAGGATCGAAGAACATACGCATAATAGCAGAACGAGCATTAGACAAGGTTGCCGGCTCTCCTGGTCTGACCTTACGATAAAAATCTTTTAGAGCTGTTTCATAAGAATCGGTTGGATCTTTTAAAAGCATCTTTATTATCGGATGGGAATCATCTGCATTTTCGGCAATTTTAATGGTTTGAATGCCCTCATCCAACATCCGTTTAAGCATGGCAGTTGTCAGTTTTTCAGCCGCCTTGCCAAACACTACTCCCGTTTTTTCATCAATAACTTCTTCTGCCAGAATTTTTCCAACCAACTGCAAATAATCTTTTTCTGATTTGATTTTGACTTTTCTAGTATCAAAAAATTCTTCTAAAATATCGCTATCCGAAGAATAGCCTAAAGTACGAATAAAAGAAGTAGCTAAAACTTTTTTTCTTCTTTTTTTACGATCAATAAAAATATATACTAAATCGTTAGAGTCAAAAGAAGCTTCCAGCCAGCTGCCGCGATAAGGAATGATTCTAAAAGAATATAATATGTTGCCTTTAACATGGAGATTTTTTTCAAAAGCAATACCGGGAGCGCGGTGCAGCTGAGAAACAATTACCCGTTCAGCGCCATTAATAATAAAAGTGCCTTTTTCCGTCATAATAGGCATTGTGCCCATATAAACTTCTTCTTCTTTAATACCGGTCTCATCTGTCAAACGGAACTTAACTTTCAAAACTACATTATATGAAATGCCGCGGCGGATACACTCTTCAGGAGTGTATTTAGGCACACCCAAACTGTAAGATAAAAACTCCAAGGTTGTTTTTTCATCATAAGATTTAATCGGAAAAATCTCATTAAAAACTTCTTGCAATCCTATATTTGCCCGTTCATGTGGAAGCAAATGGACTTGCAAAAATTGTTTAAAAGATTTAATTTGAACTTCAATTAGATTGGGCAGATCAATAATTTCTCTGCTCTGTTTAAAACTCACCCGCTCAGGGGGTTTTTTTAGCATCTTATCTAACTCCATGAAAAATATTTAAATTCAAATTTTTTAAGCGGTTTTTAATCTAATGCCAAAGGAGCAAAAAACAAATATCTGTTTTTGCTCCTCAAAAACATCTTCAAAAAGGATTGGTTTATCAAAAAATTAAACACCTTTTAAAGAAGCTTTTCCGCCAGCTTTTTTGACTTGTTCTACAATGCTGTCTGCTTCAGCTTTAGGCACTGCCTGCTTAAGAGGCTTTGGTGCGCTTTCCGCTAATTCCTTAGCTTCTTTTAAACCAAGTCCTGTCAACTCGCGGACCACTTTAATTATGCTGATTTTCTTGTCAGCCGGAACTTCTTCCAAAGTTACATCAAATTCGGTAGATGCTTCTTCAGCAGAATCCCCTGCTGCGCCAGCCGCAGGAGCTGCTACAGCAACTGGAGCTGCCGCCTGCACCCCCCATTTTTCTTCTAAGGCCTTTTTCAATTCGGCCATATCCAAAACAGAAAGAGTACTAAGTTCTTCTGTTAATTTTTCAATTTTACTTTTATCTGTAGCCACAATAATACCTCACTTATTTTTATTCTTATTTTTGACTTTTATTTTCCAGGCAGTACAGCACTCCAGTTAAAACATTTTCAACAACAGAAAGTGTCTGAGTCATTGGCGCTATAAATAAAGACAGCATCTGCGCTCTCATTTCATTTAGAGTTGGCAGCTTGGCCAAAGTCTCAAGCTCTGAAGATGAATATTTCGCATCTTCAAAATGCCCGGAAATAAATTCAAAAAGATCTTCATGCTCTTTTGTAAAATTATAAAAGAGCTTTGTGCTTTCCATTGGATCTTCGCCAATGAAAAAAACGCCGATATGACCAGGAAGTTCATCTGTTATTTGCAAGTTCGCATTTTCCATTGCCTTTTTCAAAAGCCGTTTTTTTACAACTTCAAAACAACATTTTTTTTCATTAGCAACGTGAGAAAGTTTCCAGGAAAGATCAGGAGAAAGCTTCTTATATTTAGTAATAATCAAAGCTTTCGAATCTTTAATTTTTCCCTCAATCTCATCTAATAGCAATTGTTTTTCTGGTCTCATATCGTCTCACTTTAATTTTTTAAGCGGTTAAACAGGATTGAATACTTACCTTCAAACCAGGACCCATGGTAGAAGATAAATACATGGACTGTAAAAATATGCCCTTGGCAGAAGACGGTCTGGCTTTATTAATAGCCAAGACAAAAGCACGCACATTAGCAGCCAAATCTTCTTTTTTAAAAGACAATTTTCCAACCATGTTATTAATGATATTATTTTTATTAACTTTAAATTCTATTTTGCCGGCTTGTAGCTCTTTAACAGCTTTAGCTACATCATTGATAACGGTACCAGCTTTAGGAGTAGGCATTAATCCCTTCGGCCCCAAAATTTTACCTAGCTTTCCTACCTCGCGCATCATTTCAGGAGATGCTATGACTGCATCAAAATCGGTAAAACCTTTTTTCACCTTTTCTATCAGTTCAGCGTCTCCCGCATCCATGGCTCCGGCATCAAGCGCTTCTTTAATTTTATCGCCCTTAGCAAAAACCACTACCCGCAAATCTTTTCCCGTACCATAAGGCAGAGAAACACTGCCACGCACCTGCTGTTCTGCTTTTTTGGAATCCACCCCCAGTCTCAAAGAAATTTCTAAAGACTGATCGAATTTAACTTTAGGACAGTTTTGTAAAAAAGCTACAGCTTCTGCCAAGCCCCAAACTTGCTGCTGGTTTTCTTCGAGTAATTTCTGAATATTTTTCAATCTTTTTGTCATCATCTTGTTTAGCCCTCGATATCCACACCCATTGAACGAGCTGTCCCTCTAACGCACTGCATAGCAGCAGCTAGAGAAGAAACACGCAAATCAGGCATTTTTTTATTAGCAATTGCTTCCACTTGTTTTAAATTCAGCTTACCTACTTTTTCTTTGCTAGGTTCTTTAGAACCTGATTCGATACCTAATTCTTGTAAAATCATTTTAGAAACAGGCGGCTGAAAAGTTTTAAAAGTAAAGCTTTTGTCTGCATAAACTTCAATTAAAACCGGCAAAAGAACATTACCGTCTTTTTGTGTTCTGGCATTAAAATCCTTACAAAAAGCCATAATATTAACACCTGCCGCACCCAAGCAAGGGCCTACAGGAGGAGCAGGGTTGGCTTTACCTGCCTGAATCTGCAGTTTTATAACTTTAACAATTTTTTTCTTCTTAGCCATTGAAACTACCTTTTTCTTTACCCTTCTTATTAATTATTCTGCATTAACTTGCTCTACCTGCCAAAACTCCAAGTCATCAACCCGGGTTTCCCTACCGAAAATAGACACTAAAACAGAGAGCCGACCCTTTTCATGATTGACTTCCAGAGCTGTACCGGTAAAGTTAATAAACACACCATCTACAATCTTGACATGATCGCCTATTTCTACTTTATGCTTTTGAACCACTCCAGTTTTTTTATTTTCCAGTTCCTTTAAAATTTCATCAACCTCGCTATCGGCCAAAGGCACTGGCTTATCTCCGCCTAAAAAACCTAAAACCCCATTAGTATGACGGATAAACAACCAAGATTCGTCATTTAAATCCATCTTGACCAGCAAATATCCCGGCCAAATACGCTTCTCTGTAATTTTCTGCTTGCCGCTTTTCACCTCAGAGACATTTTCCGTTGGAATTAAAATTGCTTCTATAAACTGGCCTACTTCATTTTTAGATTTGTTCTCCTCAAGTGTCTTTTTCACTTTTTTTTCATGAGAAGAAATTACCTGAACTACATACCATTTCATAATTTTTCTATCCAAAAATCAAATAAGTCAAATTACTTAGCGCATTAAGCACTCTATGGACAAATACGTCTGCCCCATAAATAGCTAAAGCAAATACAAAAGTTGCAACTATTACCATTTTGGTTCCCACCAACAACTCTTCTTTAGACGTCCAGCTAATTTTTTTTATTTCCTGCTGAACGCTTCTTAAATATGATAACTTTTGTTTCTGCATAGCAGCCCTTTTTACTTTTTTTTAACGAGTGCGGAGGGACTCGAACCCCCGACCCGCGACTTTGGAGATCGCTGCTCTACCAAACTGAGCTACACACCCTAAGATCTTAACAAAACAGATCTTCTTTACCTGTTTTAAAACTGTTTTTTACTCAACAATCTTAGTAACAGTTCCAGCTCCAATAGTTCTGCCACCTTCACGAATAGCAAAGCGCATACCTTCTTCCATAGCTACCGGAACCAACAGCTCGCAAGACAGCTCAACATTATCTCCAGGCATAACCATCTCTGTTCCTTCCGGAAGCGCAACCGTACCGGTTACGTCGGTTGTTCTAAAATAAAACTGAGGACGGTATCCAGTAAAGAATGGTTTGTGACGTCCGCCTTCTTCTTTAGTTAAAATGTAGACGGTGCCTTTAAATTTCTTATGCGGATTGCAAGTATTCGGTGCAGCCAAAACCATACCCCTTTCTACATCATTTTTATTAAGGCCTCTTAGTAAAACACCAACATTCTCACCTGCTCTGGCCTCATCCAAAATTTTGTTAAACATTTCCAAGCCGGTAGCAACAGTATTTCTAGTCTCTCTAAGGCCTACAATTTGCAAAGGCTGGTTTATTTTAACAATACCTCTTTCCACTCTGCCTGTAGCCACAGTTCCCCTGCCTGAAATAGAGAATACGTCTTCGATTGGCATTAAAAATGGCTTGTCCACTTCACGAACAGGATCAGGGATTTTTTCATCCACAGCTTTCATTAGCTCTTCGATCTTTTTCTCCTCTTCAACATCGCCTTCCAAGGCTTTTAAAGCAGAGCCGCGAACAATAACCGAATTTTTATAGCCCTTGCTTTCCAACAGCTCGGTAAGCTCCATTTCCACCAAATCAACCAGCTCTTCGTCGCCCTTACCGATTTGGTCCATTTTATTTAAGTAAACAACAATCGCCGGAACACCTACCTGACGTGCTAAAAGTACGTGCTCTTTAGTTTGGGGCATAGGTCCGTCAGTAGCAGCAACCACCAAAATTGCTCCATCCATCTGAGCTGCACCAGTAATCATATTTTTCACATAGTCGGCGTGTCCCGGACAGTCTACGTGGGCATAGTGACGCTTGTCAGTTTCATACTCAACATGGGAAGAGTTGATAGTAATTCCCCTGCTTTTTTCTTCAGGAGTATTGTCAATAGAAGCATAATCACGGTACTGACTTCCGCCTTTTTCCGCCAAAGTCTTAGTAATTGCGGCCGTCAACGTAGTTTTGCCATGGTCAACGTGCCCAATCGTTCCAATGTTTATGTGTGGTTTTCCTCTTTTATATGTTTCTTTAGCCATTACTTAGATTCCTCCGCTTTACTATGCGTTTTTTATTTTTTTTCTTTGCCCAGAATAGGAATTGAACCTACGACCGCTTGCTTACCATGCAAGTGCTCTACCTCTGAGCTATCTGGGCATGCAAAATTTCACATACGAAAGCACATAAGATTAATCTTATATTAAAATAAAATCAACCTCTTTTACTTTAGACGGTAAATAATTCGAGCCTTAGTTAAATCATAGGGAGACATTTCTACTGTCACCTTATCTCCAGCATAGACCCGAATATTTCTCATCCGCATCTTTCCACAAAGGTGAGCCAGCACAGTCATACCATTTTCCAAAACAACTTTAAAAGTCATATTTGGAAGCAGCTCTTCAACAGTGCCGTCAATTTTAATCGTTTCCTCTTTTGCCATAAAATAATATTTGAAAACCAGATATTTAACTATTTAGTAAAACATTGTTTTTACTTTTCTGTCAACGTGTTATTATTTAAATTATTTTTTATACAGCTACGGACTTTTAAAAAAATATTTCTGTCTAAAAATTAACCACATTTGTAATTTGAAATTTAAATATTTATTAACAAATTTTCGACTTAAATTTTTCTAATAATGTATTAAAATCCGCCTAAATTTAAGTATTTTTATAATCTCATATGTTAAAATAATTAAAAAGGCTCAAAGTTTTAAACCTAACTCAGGATTCAACATGACTGATACATTTAACAACAAAGTTCAAAAAATCAAAAATCTTTTTTTACAAAAAACAGACCATGAAAAATATGAACTGATTTTAGAAATGGGAAAAAACCTGTCTGCTTTTGCCAAACAGGACATGAATGAAGAGAACCGAGTCGAAGGCTGTCAAAGCACAACCTATGTAAAAGGAGAGCTTAAAAATGGCAAAATATATCTCAAGGGTTGTTCCGACGCCTTGATTTCAGCGGGTCTGGCCGCTTTACTAATTAAGATCTATAATGAAGAACCGCCTGAAATTATTTTAAACCAGCCCCCCGAGTTTTTAAAGGAAATAAATATCCAGAATATTTTATCCCCTCTGCGCGCCAGCGGAATGGGACAAATGTACAAACAAATCTGCTTTTCAGCGCAAAAGTTTCAAAATGGAAATTAAGAATTCAAGCTTTTGCCACTTGAATTAAAGCAGCAGCCGATGCAATCCTTAAAATTGGCAATTTTTCATTTAAGGTTTTTAATAGAAAAGGCAAAGAGCTTTTTGATCCAATAAAACCAAGCGCACCTAAAATTTCCAACTTTAACTCATAATTTGCCTCAACATATGCTTTTTCTAAAATCGGCAAGACATTTCCATCTTTATGATAGATCGCTAAAATCAAAGCCGCTTCGACCCGAATATTAGGATCCGGATCTTTTAACAGCTGATAAATTAAACTGCTATCCTGCAACCCGCCCTCCTGCAAAAGAGCCCAAGCTGCAAAACTGGTCAGTCCATGAATTTTTTGCGTTAAAAAATTTTTCAGTCTGCAAGCTGCTTTTTTATCATTTAAACTGGATAAAAGCAAAAGAAGATCAAGCTGCAATTTCTGATCTACATATTTCGGATAATTGGGCAAATGCAAAACATGCCTGACTTGACTTACGGCAATTGCTCCATCTTGCCACATCCACAGCTGTTTTTTATTCAGAAAAAACAGCTCAAATACCTGAAAACAACGCTTGAGCGCTTGTCTCTGTGAAATTAAAGCCAAAGCCAAATTAGCTTTAACTAACTGATCATTTACGCGATCCAAACAAAAAAGAGCAATGCCAGCTCCTTTTTTACCTGCTTTTTGCACTTTTCCCGAAGCTAACCTGGCTATTTCACGATCAGAACACAGCAATAGATTCCGAAAAGCATTTTCGCCTGCTTTTTGATCGATAGAAAGTAAAACCAAAGCAGCTTCCACCGCTACCGCCGGATGAGTATCTTTCAAAAGCTGCAATAATAAAGGCCTCAGCTGTTTTTTATCTAAAAAATCAATATAAACAACAGCTACTGCTTGCAAAGCAGAAAGCCGCACTGAAAAAGCATCATCTTTTAAAAGAGAGACAACTTTATTTGCAAACTCTTTAACCTGAAAATAAGAAGCTAACTCCAAGCCTAGCTGTCTCATTCCCGAAATAGGCGAATTCAAAAGCAGCCTTAACTGACAGGGATCGATCCGATCATACATTTGAATTAAAGCTTTAATAGCAGCCGCTTTTTCTTCATACGTAGTTTTTTCGCTGCCTAAAATAGTTTTTAAATCAACAGTTTTTTCTTTTATTTTTAAGCGGCCAATAGTTTCAATCAGCTGCAATTTTAAATGCCAATTTTGTTCTGTGTCCAATAAATCCGAGAGTTTATCTTGAATCACCTGATCAGGAAAATAACCAGCCAGCTGAAAAGCAAACTGTTTTAAAATATTATTATGAGAATCAATTGTTTCCAATAAAAAAGGAATTGCTTGAGCTTCCTGAGTTATGGAAAAGGCAATCAAAGAAGCCAGTTTTAAAGAATACTGGGAAGAATAAAATCCCTTTTTCAAAATCGCCCAACCGATTTCTTTAAGACAATCCGGACTTTTTTGCCAGTCTTGCAGTCGGCCCTTTCTTAATTCAAAAAGCGCTTTTTGTTCTTTTCCAGCTCTTGCCAGAGCTTTAATATAGGCTTTTTGCAGCTGAAAAGACTCGGGATAAAAACACTTGGCTTTTTCAGCATAAGATAAAGCCGACTGAGTATCCTCTAAAAGCAAATGATTCTCTATTTGTCTGAGAACCTCTTTCTCTGAAGAAAAAAGACAAATGACCGCCGATAGGCATAAAATCAATTTCTGCAGCATTTCTTATCCTATGGTTGTTAAAGGCCGTCCGCCGATCAAATGAAAATGCAAATGAGAAATTTCCTGTCCCCCGTCTTTTCCAATATTGGTCAAAAGCCGGTAACCATTTTCTATCTTAAATTTCCGAGCCAGCGTTTGAGCCGCTTCAATAATTACCTCCATTAATTCCAGATCTTCTTTTTGCATTTTCTGTAAACTAGCAATTTCTTTTTTCGGCATAATTAAAATATGAACAGGAGCTTTGGGAAATTTATCTTTAATAGCTAAAATTTTTTCATTTTCAAACACTTTCTCAGCTTCCAGTTCTCCATCAATAATTTTTTTAAAAATTGTCTTCATCAAAAAAATAACAGCGTAGATACCCTTGCCTGTAAGACTAGGTCTTTAAACATCAAGAGGAAACGCCGCCTCCCGTTATGGTTAATAATGTTTTTACTTTTTCCAGCAGTCTTATTATTTTATAGCTCGCCTTGAAAAGTCCTTAGCAAATTTCCTTGTTTGTTAAGCACGAAAACTAACACTTTTAGACTCCTATTAAATTTAGATTTTTCCGATGGCTAAAATAATATAAAACCATCCTAAAATCTGAAAATCAGTAAGTTCTTCTTTTCCAATGTTGAAAAGGCTTTTTAAGTTAACAACACCGCTTTTGCCTCTTAGAGCTTTTAACCACTAACAACAAGGCAAAAAACTCGCAATCCTCGCAAGATTTAAACTAGTCAGCTAGGGCTGTATTCCAAGTACCCGTCTTTAAACGTAAATTCACTGACTGCTATCTCCTTTTGATCTTTTAACATTTTTTAACTCCGCTGAAAACTCAAAAGAACAAAATAATTAATGTCACATCCTCTCGGCAATCAATTACTAAATATCTAAGATGTAAACGATTCCTTTAATCCACCAACAACCTTTTTACAGGATTACCTCTCGGTTTTCTATCAGTATCAGTTTCCAAGGCTATGAGTTTTTAATGTTAAAACCTTTCCGTATGTCCTACGGTAATTTTGAAAAACTATTTTAATTGAAGCTTTTTTTTATTTTTTTTTCAATGTATTCTCTTTCATCTCAGCATTGAAATACCAAGGATTCCCAAGAATTATCCTAAAGCCTTTTCCAAAGCTTGAAAAACTGCTTTTTTAGTTTTAAAAAAAGCAACAAACCTTCCTTTATGGCAGAAAATAGAACCTGGTATTTTCGTTTTATCCTCTAATTTTTTTCCTTCCAGTCCAGCCCAGGTTTTAGGCAAGGGCTTTCTCATCTGCATTCGTTTTTTCCAACTAGGAGGAACTGTTCTTAATTTCCAGCAATCTTTCATTTTCATAACTATAAATAAAGCTGGATGTTTTTGCCCGCCGGCTGCAAAAAAAGGCTCTACCCAAGAAAAAGGCTTTTCCAACACTAGATATTTATAAGCATATCTTTTTAAGTTTGAATTTTGATTCGCAAAGCCCTTATGTTGAGCCATAGCTTGCTTCATTTTTTTTAGATCCTGCTCTACAACCAAAAATCTTTTCCTCAAAATATTAATATATTCTAAAACAAAGCTCAAAGCCCGTTTAAAAGCTTGGTTCATTTTACTTTCGCTAGCATCATATTCTACAGGCAAAAAATTAGCAATCACCTGCGAAAAATTAGCTGTGCCTTCAATCAACTGCGATTTGCCAATATCATGCAAATCCACTCCCTTCACAAAATGATCGTTAAAATAAGCAAACAATTGTCTGGAAACAATTTTTTTGTTTTTCAAATATTTTAAGATCATTCCAGCAGAACTAAGCCCTCCCCTATAAGACGCAAGATGATGGTCAAACCGTTTTTCATCAGGCTCATAGACCCCACCCACATCGCAAACATATTCACAGTTTTTTAACAGCTGCAGATTCCTTGTACGCAATATCCGCCTACGGTCAATTAAACCATAGCTGAGTAAAAAAGCACAGGCCGTCACCTCATCTGCATGAAATACACCACTATGCGTGCCAAAACTTTTTTTTCTAATAGCCATTTTCGCCTCTGTCTTTAAAATCCGTCTCTTCTAAAAGCAACTATTTTAAAATAGACTTATTACAGCCATTCTGACAAGCTTCTTTTCTTTTTAAGCGAAAAAACCTATCATTTAAAATTATGCCAATGTTAATTTTATAACACTTAATTTAAGATTTAAAAAAAATGAAACCTTATCTTTATTCAGAACATTATGACTTGGTATCTCCAGACGGAGAAATTGAAAAAATAAAACTCTTAAGCGAAACAGAAGCTGAAGCTTTGGTTTTAATTAAAAACATTTCTCCTTTTTTCAGAGGTTATTACATTGATCCTCAAAATATATTTTTTAATTTAAAAAGTACTCTTGCTCAGCTAGGCCTTAATTCTGAAACCCAAGATATTTCTCTTTTTCAGAATAAAAAAAATGCCGAAATTTTTATCCGTCTAAAAGCTTATTCTAAAATAGCCCAAAAAATTTTAAAACTTTTGGAAAAAGGTGTTTTTCTAGGCAAATTATTTGCTGCTGACAACAAAAGAAAAGTCCGCAACCCTTATTATCTCATGCGCATGTTCGGCAGATGCGACAAAAAAGGAAATCCCCTGCTGTCTTTAGGCGGGCCTAAAGGCAGAGACGATATGATTCTAGAAAAAATCAACGGCCATACTGTTGCTTTTTTGCCCATCACAAAAGGCGTTATTTCTTATAAACAAGATATTTTTGCTTTTCTACCCACTTTAATCAAATTACTTTCTGCTAAAAAATACAAAACCAGAGAAATACTCCCTATTTTTCAAACATGGGAAGAAAATGTTCTGCCAAAAGTTGTCAAAGAGAAAATTTTATTAGTTAAAACTGAACCTCTACATATCAGAACTGTTTTTGCTTTTGTTGCTTCCCATCTTATGCCTGCCGGCTGCAAACATACATCCGCTTGTATTCTAGAGCCAACAACTACTGCCTCCGGAAATATTTTTGAACTATATGGTTCTAGCAAAGAACCAATTGAAGAAATCCCTCTAGAGTTTTATACACTAGAGCCCCATCGCGAACATGTTTTCTTTCAAGATAGAGATCAGCTGCAAAACAATTTGGAAAATCAAAAAATTCTTTTCGATGCGTTTAAAACCTCTCCTAAATCCCCAGAACTTTTAACAGCTACTTATATAGTTAAAGGCACCCAATTAGAACAACTAGATAAAAAAGACTGGATCGCCAAAGAAGTTTTCAAACATACCTTTCCCGGTCTAACCCATCCTTCCCGCCAATCCTTTTTAGTCGATAAATATATCCAGCAACAGCCCATTTATCCCATTTTAAAAGCCATGGAAGATAATATTATCACCTCACAAGGTATTTTATTATGCCGTTATTTTCCTTCCCCGCTGACTAAAAGACTGCTTCTGTCACCCTCGGTTCTGCGCTGCTTAAAAGCAATTTATTTCCAATATCCTTCTCATTCGACAGATATTTATTTCTCTTGCGAAGACCGAGCCTTTTTACTAGACTTGGCTAAATTTGCCGTTCCCGTTTTTTGGCTAAATGAAACTAATAAAACCCTCTCAAGATATGTAGTAAAAGCAGAAAGAGAAGCCGGCATGTTTGTACCCTTCCATCTAATTGAAAAATTTTCTAAAGCTACTTTTTTCGGCGTTTACGGTTCTAATCTTTTAGCTACCCAATTCGGACCTGAGCTCAAAAACCTCATGGCCGGCGTATTAGAACTGCAAAAAACAACTTCTCATCCTCTTTTAAATCCGGATTCGCCTATTGCTCTAGTTACCGGAGGAGGACCCGGGGCCATGGAAGTAGGCAACAAAGTCGCAAAAGACCTAAATATTATCTCCTGCGGCAATGTGGTGGATTTTCGCTTGAAAAACCAGTCAATAGTCAGAGAACAAGAAGTAAATCCCTATCTAGATGCTATCATGACCTATCGCTTGGACCACCTCATTGAAAGACAGGCAGAATTTCATCTGGATTTCCCCATTTGTCTTCCTGGCGGCTATGGTATGGATTTCGAATATGCCTTGGAAGAGGTCAAAAGAAAAGTCGGTGCTACTTCCGCCACTCCTGTCTTACTATTTGGTTCTGCAGATTACTGGAAACAAAAAGTAAGCGGCAGATTCCAGCGCAATATACAAGTAGGAACAATCAAAGGTTCAGAATGGATATCTAACTGTTTTTATTCCATCGACAATGCAAAAGAAGGCTTGAAAATCTTAGAAAAATTCTGCAATGGCACTTTGCCTATCGGTAAACAAGGGCCCATTTATGAAGAAGGACTTTGCGTAGTTAAAGAACACAATCTTTAAAACAATCAATTACCAGCCGTACATAATACCAACCTGAAAATAAGAACTGCGCAACCTAGAAAACTGTCCTTCTAAAGAATGGCCTTTATGATAACTGGCTACAAAACGAAATTTACGGCCAACCCCTTGCAATTTACTAAATTCGTAACCCGCCAAAAAAGTACCATCAAAATCCCAGTCTAAATATTCCCAATTTCTAAAATGTGCCGCTACCACAAAGTTACCATACAACTGATGATAGTAAAATTTTTGCCCCCAAAATCTCACTTCTGTTCCATACTCAATATAAAAATGCTTCATATTAAAAGACTGATCACTATGCAGAACATATCCCGGGCCTACGTATAACCTCCAAAAATCCCACGCCTGATACGAGGCAAAAATATCAACAGCCTCAAAACTGGGATTTACCCTAACATTACGCCAATTCTTAGGATAAGAATCCACTTGCACATACGTTGGATGATTGACTAAAAATTCATCACCCAAATGTGAAGAAATATGATAAACCCTGGCTTTAAAAGACCACTTATCCGCCGCAAAACTCACTGGAATGCCAACATAAAAATCTGTATTAGTCAAAGCCGTTCCTCCATTATAATTAGGAGAAGATACATCAACATTAAAAACTCCCCACATACAAGCTTCTATACCTATTTGCATATCCCCTCGCCATCTGGTAATATCCAGCCATCTAAAAATTGGGAAATCATCACCCATAGATATATAAATCACATGTTCAGCAACCGCTTCATCACCCCATCGATAGCCAAAAGTATATCCAACATACCTCGGAGAAGCGATCATTGGCTGAAAAAGTTCTGTAGTCTGCGGAAACCAAATGCCCCGAATTTGAGGACGATTAACATATTTTTCTCTTTTCACAATTTCTTTCGGAGGCAACCCATCCAACACTTTAACCTCTTCAACTCCAGGAATGTCTTTGACAAAAGCTATGATGGATTTGGCTATCATCTGATTTTTAGTAAGATTAGCCAACCAAACAGTATGATCTTTAACAAGAACAAGAATTTTGTATTCATAATAATGCATATCCACCAAAGCTTGAATATACCCTTCAAAATAAGGATCAGATGCTCCCTTCACTGAATCTTCTGGAATATTGTCAGAGCGACTCAATCCCGCCATATGACCTTCTTCATATTCTTCTTCAAAAGAAGAAAACCCCAAACAACTTATTAAAATAAATAAAAATAAAATAGATTTATGCATATACCCCTAATCCTAGTCTTTTTTTTATTTCTATATACTTTTAAGCATTTATCGATCAAAGGTTTTTGTAGAAAAACTTGGATTTATTCCAGATTTTTTATAATATTTAGTAGATTATTCAATTTTTTAAAGGGGCAATAGCTCAGTTGGTTAGAGCAGCGGACTCATAACCCGTCGGTCCCTGGTTCAAGTCCAGGTTGCCCCATTTTTATTCATCGGTGATAACAAAGATTTTTATCTTCTTCAAAAACAGTAAAACCTTCACAATAATCAAAATATATATATTTAAGATCTGTAGCTTCAGAATTAATCACCAAGCCTAAAGAATTAATAATATTGCTATGGCCTATGACTAATACATTTTCAGCCTTATATGCCAAAATACAAGCTAATAAAGCCTCATAAGCACCTTTGGCATACTGCTCCCAAGCCTTGTCTTTATCATGCTTGATATATTCACTCAGAGGTACAGGTCCAAGATCTTTAAGCAATTTTTTAACTAAGCCCTTATTTTTATCATCGAAGGGTAAATATAGCTCCGGCAATGCTACTGAAGGAATATTTTTCATATTCAAAGCCTTTGTGATTATTTCAGCTGTTTGTTTCGTTCTTAAAGCTGAAGAAGTAATAACCAAATCAAATGAATCAAGAGCTTTCAAACTCTCAGTTCTTTTTAAAGCTTGTAGAGCCCCTTTATGGGCCTGTTGAAATCTAAAGCAAAAATTTGATTAATTTGGTAAAATTTCTCTT
>CAYXMS010000007.1:0-46615 GCA_964466185.1 uncultured bacterium | reverse complement strand
CTTACCTACCAACACCGATGACCAAATTGAAAAAAGAACCGATCTCAATGAACTTTTAATCAAAAAACCAAAAGATACTTTTCTAGTTAAAGTTAATGGGCTTTCTATGATTAATGCCGGAATTCAAAATGGCGACATTCTGCTTGTTGACAGCACAGCAGAGCCCAAAAATGGTAAAATTGTGATTGCAGCCATAAATGGAGAAATTACCGTTAAGCGTTTGCAAGCAAAAGGTAAAAAAATATATCTAAAGGCCGAAAATGCTGCTTTCGCTCCAATTGAAATTTCAAAAGAAATGAACTTCAAAATTTTAGGAATTGTGACACATGTCATCCATGACCTGCAAAAAACCCATTAAAAAGCACTATACCTTAAATATTTACAAAAATAGTAGTTAAAATTCCTATGCTTATAATTTTAAAAATTAAGTTCAGCAATAAAACAAAAAAATGACTGAAAAAATACCTTTTTTAAAACCATATGTAAAGCCATATTGGCAAATTTTAAATTTACTTTTTTTCTTTTTGCAAAGCTGTTTTATCTTTGTTAAAAATAGCAAATAAAACAGGAATTAAAAGCAAAGTAACCAAAGTTGAAAGTAAAAGCCCGCCGAAAACAGTAACTCCCAATGGACGCCACATGGCAGAACCCTCTCCCCTGCTGAAAATAAGCGGCAACATACCACAAATAGTCGTCAGAGTCGTTGCAAGCACAGGCCGCAGCCTTTTCTCCCCTGCTGACAGAATAGCTTCTTTGAGGGGCATTTCAGCCCTTAATTGGTTAATGCAGTCGACTAATACAATACCATTGTTCACTACAATGCCAATTAACATTACCATACCCACAAATGATAGTACGCTCAGATTAGTTTGAAAAATAAATAAAGCTAAAAAACCGCCAGTTAAAGCAAAAGGCACAGAAAACATGATAATAAAAGGATTTTTTAAAGACTCGAACTGAGCTGCCATCACCATATAAACTAAAAGCAAACCTAATAAAAACATATACTTTAAATATTTAAACGATTCGTTTTGTTCTTTCGCCATCCCGCCCATAGCTAATTTAAAATTTTCTGGAACTAAAATATTTCTAGCTATTTTATCTTTCAGCTTCCGAGCCACTTCTCCGGAAGATTTTTTATAGGTATCCAGTTCTACTCTAACTACTCTTTGCTGATTTGCTCTAGTAATCTCAATTGGGCCTTTTTTCTCTTCGATAGAAGCAATGTTGTCCAAACGTATTTTCTGCCCATAATTGTTTAAAATCTCAACGCTTTTGATATCTTCTAAAAAACTTCTTTGCTCCAATCCCAGTTTTAAATGGATATCATACTCGTGTTCTAAAGTACGAAATTTAGAAGTATCCTTGCCATAAAAATAAGTGCGCAGGGTCTGAGCAATATTTAAAATATCAACTCCCAAGGAAGCTGCTTTTATCCGATCTGGCATAACTACCAGTTCCGGTTTGCCTACATCCAGACTGACAGTTATGTTACTGGCGCCTGGAGTATTTTCAGCCAAATTCCAAACTTGCGATGCCAAATCTTCTGCTGTTTTTAAATCATGCCCTAAAATTTCTATCGTTACAGATTTGCCAGATCCCATGATCATTTTGGACATCGGATCATCAGCATCTACATTGAACTTGGCAATTGAGGGATTATCATGCAAAAACGGTGCAATTTTAACAGCCAAATCCTTGGTTGAAAAATCTCTTTGGGCCAACTTAACCAGCTTAATACCGCACTGACCCATATAAGCCGCTTCTTTTCTGCCAAAAGCAGCACCCGCTTTATTATCCGAAACGCCGCAGTGGAAAAAAGTATATTCAATATTTTTCATCCCGGCTGTGTGCAAAATAAAATCTTCCACCCTTTTACAAACAGCAGCTGTTTTATCCGCAGGCGTACCCACCGGCATTTCAATGGTTACTGTTAACATTCCCGTATCGTCAGCCGGCATAAACTCAGTTCCAATAAAAGGCATTAAAAGCAGGGAAAACAAAAAAAAGATCAAAGCTAAAGCTAAAGTTTTCTTTTTGTGAACCAGTGTTATTTGCAGCAGTTTTTTATAAAAACCGCCAAGTTTATAAAAGATTTTTTCTACTAGTTTAAAAGAGCCGTTTTTTTGTTTTTTTAAGAGCTTGCTGGCAAACATGGGAGTAAAAGCTAGCGCTGCAAAAAGCGAGGCTAAAAGAGTAATTGCTACAATCCCACCTAGCTGTTTAAACATTACTCCTATTATATTGCTAACAAATACCAAAGGCAGAAAAATTACAATTGTTGTCAGCGTACTGGCAGAAATTGCCAATCCCACTTCAGAAGAACCTTCAATAGAGGCTTTTTTCAAATCGCAAAACTCACTTTTTTTAGATATATTGTCTAAAACCACAATTGCATTATCTACCACCATACCCAAAGCTATGGCCAAAGCCGCCAGACTAATAATATTTAAGCTCCAATCTAAATAATACATAAAACCAAAAGCTACAAAACAGGCCAAGGGAATGGTTAAAAGAATGGCTAACGAAGAACGCCAGGAACCATAAAACAAATAAGTTATTAAACTGACGAAAAAGAAGGCAAAAACAACCGTAATTAACAGATTGTACACTGATAGATTGATAAATTCAGAAGAGTCCATGATAATCGGAAATTCAATATCACGAGGCAGTTTTGGCTTTATCTGCTGGATTTTAGCTTTAATATTTTTAACCACCTCTATAGTATTGGAACCGGATCGCTTCTGAATAAAAAGCATCATGGCATTTTTATGGTTGATCTCAACAAAACGCTTGTTGTCTTTAAAATCAAAATCGATCTGAGCCAGATCTTTTAAATAAATATTCGCATCCGGCAGCTTTCTGACAATTGTATGGCTAATTTGATCCAAATGGGTAAATTCTCCAGGGATCCTGATCATATATTCAGTATCGCCTAAAACTATACTGCCTGCAGGCATGTTTAAATTATTGGCATTGAGGGCTTTCTCAATCTCCAAAAGAGAAATGTTCAGTCCTGCCAACCTGTTTTTGTCCAGCTTGACATGCACCTGCTTTTTCTTGTCGCCAATTAACTGCACAGCTCCAACGCCATCGATTCTTTTTAAAGACGTAACCACTTCATCATCAATTAAATCCTGCATTTGATAAAAGCTCTCATTGGCAATCACTCCAAAAATAGCTATCGGCATCATTGATGTATTGAATTTAAAAATCATCGGGTCTTTGATATCCGACGGCAGTCGCATTTTGACAAACTCTACTTTTTCTCTAACATCATTGACCGCTTCCGCTAAATTGCCATTGAAATTAAAAGCACAAGTTACAATAGAAAGCCCCTCTTTAGTCGTAGAATTTAATTCTTTTAGATTATTTAAAGTGCTAAGTTCATTTTCGATTTTTTTAGTTACCTGCATTTCCACATCTTCACAGCTGGCGCCAGCCCAGCCGGTAATCACAGAAATTGTCGGCATTTCCATTTTAGGCATTAAATCAATCGGCAATAAAAAAAAGCTGATCACTCCAAAAATCAGCAAAACTAAAAATAACATCAACGAAGCAACTGGTCTCGAAACAGAAAACTGCGATAATTTCACTTTAAATCCTTTTAGTTTAAAAGTGTTTTTTAATATTCTTTAATATTAGCCACTTTTTCAGCAATCGCTCCATCCGAGAGCTTGTTTTGGCCGGACACTACTATTTCTTCACCCTCTTTCAAACCAGAAATCACCTCTACCAAATCATTTTCCTTCAACCCCAAGTCAATTTTAGTCAAATGCACTTTGCCATTTCTAAAAACATAAATAAATCCGCCTTTGATAATTGAAGAAGCAGGCACCGCTAAAATATTTTCTTTCTTTTCTAAAATTAACCTGGCTCTGGCAAACATGCCCGGAAAAAGTTTTTGCCTGTCTGAGACTTTGGCTTGTGTTGCATCAATCCTCAGTTCCACAGTAACACAGCGGGATAGAGGATCAACTACAGGATAAACTTTTTCTATCTTGAATAAAAATTTCCGGCCTTCCCAGGCATCTACCTGCACCTCAACTTCCGTACCAAGATTGATTTGAGAAATCATCCTTTCCGGTACTTTGATCAAAAGCTTTAGCTCACCGGCTTTTTGCAAACAAAAAAGCGGAACACCCGGACCTACCAAATCACCTAATGAAACATATCTTTTAACTAAAACACCGTCAAAAGGCGCTTTAATAAAAGCCTCTTCATATAAAAGACGGGCTCTTTCTACCGATGCTTCGGCCAGTTCTAAACTAGCCTCGGCCTGCTGCAGCTGCTCCCAACAACGGCTATAGTCCAAAAGAGCCAGCTCTTTTTGTTTTAAAGATATTGCGCCTTTGGCAAAAAGATTTTCCATACGGGTTTTATCTTTGCTTTTATCTTCTAAAAGAGTTTTTGCCATACTAACTGCTATTGCAGCTGTTTTTTGAGAAGCTTCTGCCTGTTGCAGCCTGGTTTTAAAATCAGCAGAATCTAAAACAGCTAATATATCCTGTGCTTTGACTTCAACAGTTTCTGATGCCTCACGGCCATCTTTTAAGGCTAGACTTTCAATTCTTCCTTGTACTTTACTTTTAATATTCACAACAGCCAAAGACTCTAATTCCCCTGTTAGTAAAATCGTATTTTTTAAAGTTTTTTCCTTTAAAACCTCTGTTTTAATCTTAGGGATATAGACACTGACATTTTGAATTTTTTCCGATAAGTTATCCTCTACCAAACTTTTTTCAGCTAAAAGACTGGAAATTGCAAAAAAAATAAAAGCCGCCAAGATTTTGCTAACTGCCCGGTTTATTAAATTTATCTTCTGCTCGATTATCTGGAATATCCTTGTATTTTTCTCTTTTCTTGTTTTCTTTTGCATAATTTAGCCCTGCTATTTTTGTGCATCTTTTTTTAATTTAATTGCTTTGGCAGATAAAGTACCCATCGATAAATCTAAATTCAAACGGGAAAGAGCATGCTGGTAAAGAGCGCTATAGTATAAGCTCTCAGATCGGGCTGTAGCTGACAGAGCATCGGTAACTACAATTTCAGAAGCTATGCCCTCTTTAAAATTAAGCTGAGCCAGCTCCAGGCCTTCTTGTGCTCTTTTCAGGTCTAAATTCTGAGACCTGATTAAAGCATCGGCATCCTGTAAAGACAAAAGCGCCTGCTCTACATTTAAAGCTACCATTTCTTTGATATTTTTCAGCTGGTATTCTCTTTGCCGAACTAAAGCTTTTCCTTTATCCACCGTCCCTTTGGTTCTTAACCCATCAAAAATAGACCAGGATAAATTTATGCCCCCACTCCATTGCTTACCCCAGGAATCCGTAGTATTTGCCTGCGGTTCTGGCTTGCCCAACTTATAGCCGGCAAATCCATTAATCTTGGGCAGCCAGTCAGATCTGGCTACCTTTAACTGCTGCTCTTGCATACCTACAGCTAAAGCTGCCGATAAAACCTCAGGGCGATTTAAAAGCGCCGTCTGCAAAGCCTTATCCAGCGGCATGTCATAAGAAACATAATGCAATTTGCTGCTTAAATTAATTTCACTTTTTAAAGACGCTCCAAGAATTTTTAAAAGCCCTGTTTTCGCTAAATTAACCCGGTTTTGCTGCTTGATTAATTCGGCCTCAAAATTAGTCACTTCTACTTCAGCCCTAATTTTATCATAATTAGATGCTAGGCCTTCTTTAAATTTGTTTTGAACTTCTTCTAAATGACTTTTGGCAGAAATCACCGCTTTTTCGTTAACTAGATAAAGGGACTCCGAAAGCAACACATCAAAATAAGCCTTGGCCGCATCATAGATGGTTTTTTGCACCTGCCCTTTTACCTGCTCGTCTGATAAATGACAGGCTAAAAATGCCGATGTAATCCCAGCATACAAAGCTCCACCATGAAAAATTGGCTGGTAGACTTGCAAATCCAAAGAATAATTGTCTAGTTCAGTAACCTTGACATTTTTATCTTTAATGACCAGAGTATGATCTAAATGACTGTAAGCGGCAGAGACATCTATTTTAGGCAAAACTAAAGAAATAGCTTCTGTCTCCTGCCCTTTGGAAATAGCCTTTTCTTCTAAAATAGCCAAAAGCTGCTTGTTATATTGCAAAGCTATTTTAACCGCATCTTCCAAACTAAGAAGGCCCTTCAAAGAAGGTTTGTCTGCTTCTTTTTTTTGAGCCACATATGCCGGCAAAGACCGTTTTTCTTTTTCTAGAATATTTAGATAAACCTGGTGTTTGTTGGTACAGGAAAAACAAAAAAATAAACCCGCAATCCACAATGCAGTCCGTTTTGTAAATGTTTTATGTTTCACAGTTAAAACCGATTTCATATTTGGTAATTCCATATTCGCATGCTTAATCTCGTTTAGTTTTAGCTTTAATATCTTTTGCCATATTTTCTAAGCCCAACAGACTCAAGAAATATAAAGTCAGCTCTTTTGCCATCTGCAAGGGATCTTTAGCTGTTTTATTATGGGCTAAATGAAAAATACAGCTGGTAATTGTACCTTCCAAAGACAAAGCTAAATACATCAAATCAAATTTCGGCAAATCTTTTTTATAAGGCTGAAAAGCTTTTAAAATTTTTTGTAAATAAATATCCCTAAATTCCAAACAAGCCTTTTTAAATGTTTTTTCCCTAGCAAAAACCCCTTCAGAGACGGCTTCCATTAAGCCAAAAGAAAAAGCTCTATATTTAATAAAAAATTTGATCCTGGAGAAAATAATTTCACGAATTACTTCTTTTAAACTTTTAAGTCCACCACAGTTTTTCTCAAACTGCTCTGAAAATTCCTGAAAAATGCTTTGCACTATCTGTAAATAAAGATCGTCCTTGTTTCTAAAAAAATTATAAATAGAACCAACCGCAATATCAGCATGCCTAGCTATATCTTCTATCGAAGTCTGCAAAAAACCTTTGGCTATAAAAACAGCTTTGGCATGGTTTAACAGATTTTCTTTTTTTCTGTTTTTATTCCTCTCCTTTCTGGAAACTTTAGCAGTTTCCAAAGCAGCTGTTGAATCCTGCAAAGTTTTTAAAGTGGAAAAAACTTGGGCTTGCGGGCTTTGTTCTTTTAGGCTTTGATTTTGAAAAGACATTTTTTTTGAATCCATATTCACATTTTGAATCTAGATTCATTGTAAGTTGGTTAAAAAAAAAACACAACTAAAATACCAATTCATTCCCAAAAAGCAGGCGCTTCATTATCATATTCAGGATAGCTTTGCTGTTTTTTTTGCTCTTTTTTCAAATCATCGTCGGCTTTTTCGGTTGAAGACTTTTCTTTTTCAGGAGCTTCTTTCTGTTCCTTATTATTTTCAAAATCCAAAGGCTGAAAAGACCTCTCTTCATGGATTTCTTCTAAGATCTCATCAATTGATTGGTCAGAAGGAGGCTTGCCATCTTTAGTTTTATAATAATAAATAGTGTCTTTTTTTCCTCCACGAGTGCCTAATGTACGAGTCTTGGACCTAAACATATTTAAATAAAAAGCTTTGCCCCAACCAAATAATTTACCGTTATAAAAAACTAAAGGAGTAAAGTTAATCTGATAGTAATTGGTTTGTGCAAAAACCACTCCTTGAGTTACATAATACCAAACAGTATAAGTCCGCCCATAAACTTTTTTATCTGCAATTTTTCTTGGCGAGCCAAGCAACGCTTTTACATGTTGCACGCTCATCCCTCTTTGCAGATTATTCATTCTTGTCAAAGTTTCATTCGCTTTTGAAGTTTCTACAAATGCAGAATTATAACAACCGGCAAAAACTAAAAAACATAAAATTAACTTAAATGGCCAACGCATATATCCCCCGCCTATATCTTTATTCTAGCCAAGATGGAAAAAAGAACAACAAGAAAAAAAATCAGCCTTTATATATGTATGTATCGCCGATTTTAATTTGAATCCCTCGATCTCGAGGCTGCCATCCACTAAAAATTGGCCTCTCTTCAGAATGCTGTAAAGATGGGTTGAAAGACAGATCTAAAAATTTTAAACCATAATAGCCAGTTTCAGCATCTTCTTTTGCTTCAAATAAATTCAACAATCCAGCGTTTGGCTTATAGTCTATACCTTGCAGATCTTTGTTTTCTAAACCGCAATTGGCTAAAGAAAGCCAAACCACTTGCTTGCTAGAAGAAAAAGTAAAAATGCGTATTAGAGCTTTTTTATCCTTTAAGCCTCCAACCCCTGAAAAATCTAAAGCTTCTATTTCTATATTGTCGCTTTCCAGTTTAGCCAAATCAGCTGACAAATGCTCTTTGCTGGACTCATAAAAATTTACTTTATACTGGCCTTGATCATTTTTTATCAGTTCTAAATAGGGCTGAGATGGTAATCGCGACCCGAATTTTCTTTTTAAAACTATTTTTCTTACATGCGGAGGCACCTGCCTTAATAACTGTTCTATATCGCCGTCAAATTCTAAATGCAACTCTTCCAAATAAGGTAAAAATTTAAGATCGGCCAGGTCATTTACCCCAATTGTTTTTAAACATTTAATCGGCATACCGCAAATTTGCATCAAAGTTTTTCTATCCAAAGTAAAAAATGAAATTAATTCCCTAACTTTATAATCTGCTTGATGAAAAGCAAATAAAAAAACCTTGGCTAACTCTTCATTTTCAAATAAACTTAAATCTAATTTCACCCCTAATCTAGCTAGTGGAAAATAACTGCGTGTCGGCTGTGTCAGCCTGTTCACAAATCTTTTTGCTAAATTTTGTCTTTTCTTAGCAGGCTGACTCATAATCTTTGTATTTAATGCAGATTCAAAGGCTTGTTGCAGCCTCCCCTCATTTATCCCATCTTCTATGAATCTCCCTGCTTCATCATACATTCCTATAGATTTCCCTTCTTCATCATACATATAGACACATGTCTTTTCCTTAATTATCCTTAAAAGATCCGTGTTGTCTAAAATCGAATCCTGTAAAGTGCAATTCCTCAATTCTAAAGAAGCTAAATTGACCTGAGAAAACAAATCTCTTAACTGATTTTCATTTAAAGAAGTGTCTTCCAAGGATAAATGCATCAATCCAACAGATGCACTTTCTTTGGGCTGCATGTTTTTTAAATAAGGAATCAAAAGACTGATATTTCTAACTTGCGGCAAATATATTTTTCTAATATTAGGATATTTAGCATGTAGAACTTTTAAAGTCTTAAAAAGCTGCCCTTCATTCAAAGCAGGTTTCCCGTTAACCTTAGCCCTAGCTAAAATACGAACCGCTAACTCCCCGTTAATAAAAGTATATTGCAAATAAGAAAAGTCATTAATAGCTTCTAAAGAAACAGGCTCTAGATCTTTTAAACTTTCTATACTTTGAGGGAAAAATGCACCAATAGCCTTTAATTCTTCAATATATCCATTTATTGTTTTCAAATAGTTTTTACCTTCTACAGATGGAGATCTTTCAAAAAAATCATCAAAACTAGGACCTTGCAAATTATCAATCCATTCTAAAACTAAAGAAGAAGCTTTAAAAACTCTCACACTAAATTTTTCCCCAAAGCTAGCCATTAAAGCAGTCATGCAGGCAATCGTGGTTATAGCTATAATTTTATGCCCGGATAAAATGGCCATGCCCGCTATTAAAAAGGTAAAACTCGTGGCAATTATTAAATTCTGAAAAATTTCTAAAACCGCCCTTTGTACTTTTGCTGTTGTTTTTTTAAGCTGAGGCCAAAAACCTGTAGCAGCATTTTCCGGTTTTATACTCTTGCCTATTTCTGCTTCTGCTATAATGCCTGTCATAAAACCACCTATTATTTTTTAATTGCATTTTTTCAAACCTCTTTAACCCACGAAAGCAAATTATATTGACTCAAAAGCCTGCGTACAGCTTTTCGCTGCAGCCAGCTTTCATCAAAAGCTGCTATTTGCCATAAGACTAAAACAGTTTGTGGATGACAGGCAGCTAAAACATTGACTTTGTCTAAATCCTGCCAAAACAATTTCAAATCAGGAATATTTCTAATCTTATCTATTATACTTTGGCTTAAATGATATTCGATCGCTAAAGCATCTTCTGATCTTTCATTTTTCAAGGCCTTAAACAAATAACAAATGACGCTATCAAAACGGATTAGTTCTTTAGCCATTTCTAAAAGCTGTTCTTTCATGGACTTTAAATAACAAATTTTTTCCTTGGTAATATTCAAATAGACGAAAATAACATTCAGTCTGAAAAATCCTAAACGGAAGATAATTTCTCTCTTCTTTGCATCTTCAACTTGTTGATAATTGCTTAAAATTTCTATCAATTCATAAACTTCAGGCACAACTTCCTTAGGTAAAGATCCTTCTAGTCCAGGTAAAGATAAATCATTAGCTTCAGAAAAAACTACTGATTCAGGTCTGATTGCTTCTTCCCTATACGATCCACTATCTGTGGCCCTTTCCTGAGCTGCGCCTCCTTGACGCCGTCCCCTTCTATCTGGCAAAACATTCATTAAACGCTTTGTTAAAGCAGCAGGCAGAATAGAATCTTCTTGCTGTTGATCTCCAGTTTCCCTTTCTCCTAAAGCTTTTAAAGCAACTTGTTGCGCTTTTTCATCTAATTCCCCATTAATATGAACGGAAATATTATCTCTGGTACAAAAACGCCAGCCAAGACAACGCAAATTGCAAGTTAATTTATCTATAATGCTTCCACAGGCAGAAAATAATGAAGGACAGCACATTTTTCACCTACTGTCTAAGGCAGTTTAAAATTGCCAGAGATTAAAATGTAAAAGAAAATTTTTAACAAGAAAAAATGCAGTAAAAATGTGTTTTCTAGCTTTTGGGAATCTTCTTTTTAAGCTTTTCCTGCATGTCAAAAAGCTTATCGTTTGCATTAGCTTTTAAAAAATCCCTTTCATTATCGGCAATAAAATTAGCAATAGGAGAAAAGACTTTTTGATAAATCTCAATATCTTCTTTCAAATCCAAAAAAGGCTTGATCTTTTGAAAAAGCATTTTTTTTATTTTTCTATGTTTTTTTAAAGGCTGATCGGCATCGCTTTTTTCGTTTGAAATAAAAGCTTGCTGATTTTTCTTTGAAAGAGCTGTCTTTTTTGATAATCTGTGCTGCGCTTTTAAAAAAGCTTTTTTCTGAAAAACAGCTTTAATCTGAGAAGAAAGCAGATTTTTAAAAGCATTTTCTAAAGAAGTTTTTTCCTCTCTCTCTTGAAAATTCCGCTTTTGAAAATGTTTGGGATTTTCCTGTTCTTCATCTTCATCCTTTTCCATCTTCACAGCTATGATTTTTTTATTTGTTTTTCGATTGGCATACAAATCCCTGTTATTTTCAAAAAATTTAGACAGATCTAATAATAAAGGCAAAACCATTTTCGGCAGTTCTTTTAACGAATTGTTAAGATATGAAAACTGGCCTAAAACCTGCAGTTTAAGCTCTGTAAAATGAAGTTCCGAGCTTTGCATATATAAATCTTCCTCAATTAAAATATTTAGCAAATTGTAAAATTATAATCTTAACTTTTTTTAAAAAAAACCTTTTATTAACATAATATTAAAAATATCTTTATAAACCTTTAGAAAAAATGTTCCAAAAACACCACGAATTGTAAATATTGATATAATTTAAGTTTTAATTACTTTCCATCAATCTTCTAACAGATTAGAAATGAAATTTTTCACTATGTCCGAAGTAGACTCATCCTGAAATTCATGCAAAAGATCTAAAAGCCATTGGCGGAATTTTACTAAAAAGATAAGTTCCGGATCATTTTTAAAAATCCAAAAAGCAATCACTGCGCCTAGCAAAAGCCAAAAAAGCCGTTTAAACATGTTGTTTACCTTTTTAGCCTTATTCTAAAAAATAGCTAAATAAAATCAAGAAAGATTAAAATTATTTTTTATCAAAAATATTTATTATTTCGAATAATCTACAACTTATTTCTAAAAATAAAAATGTTATTAAAAATTAAAAAACAAAGAATTAGGCAGCAGCTGAAAACTGTTTTTCATAATGTTTAAACATATAAAAAACCATAGCCATCCATCCTATAGCTAAACAAACAGAAATTACCGAAACAATCTGATAAAAAGAAAAACCTTTTAAAAAGAATTGAAAAATAAAAATAAACAAAGGAGCAAAAGCCTTGGCACTGCGATAAACAAAGACATCAATAAAGGCTTTAGCCCGATATTTTTCATCTACTTTAAGCGGAATGTAAAGCATTTCCCGGATAATCCCGAAAACAGAAAAATCTAAAGTCTTGATAGCAGTAAATAAATATGTAGCCATGGCAAAAGAAGGAAAAAGAAAAAACCCTAGACTATTAATGCCTAAAATAAAAGGCACGGTCAAATGAGCTTTTTTCAAAGCCAAAAATCTAACGACCAAATATCCCCCTAAAAACTGAAAAAAAGTTGTTACTAAATAGTTAATTGAGGTAAATCTGCCGGAAAACTGAGTGCGATAATCTAAAAGGGGATATTTTTCAGCTAAAAAGAAATTAAACTGAAGCTCTAAAAGCGCTGTTGAGATCTGCATAAAAAAGACTAACAGCAGGATAAATAAAACAAACTTGGAGCCTTTAAAAAAAACAAAAAAACCATTTTTAGCATCTAAATCAGATTTGAAAGTTTCTGTATTTCCGTCAAAACAACTATTTTTATATGCTATGTAAAATAAAAAGCTCAAAATAGTATAAATAAAGATCGTAGAAAGCATCAGCTTTTGACTGCCTATATGAACTGCTAAAAGTCCGGGAATTAATCCCCCTACAATCGAACCAATCCCTCCCATGCCAAAAATAATACCGTAAAGATATTTAGCCTTTTTAGTATCCATAGTACTATGAATCAAAGACCAAAGCTGTTTAAAAACCAATAATATATAAATGTCTTTCCAAATAAACTGAAAAAAGGAAAGCGAATTAAAAAAAGCTGTAGCTGTATTCATACAAATAGCTGAGAAAGCTATCAATATAAAAAATTTCAAACAGCCCCATTTTGGCAAAAAGTGGTTATATAAAAAGACGATTAACAAATTAATAGGCACCGTGACATACCAGGCTTTGGCAATACTGGCTGGTCCATAATAACTAATAAAAAGCGAAGTGCAAACAGGCCTGGTAATGCCATATTCCAAAGAAATGAAAAAACCAGCCAGCATCACAGCTAGGATAAAACGTTTTTCCTGATCAGAAAAAACTGCAAGTTTTGCACGAAATGAAATGAAAAGTTTGTTTAAAAACATAGCCGGTCATTTGTCAGCTTAAAGCGTCTGCTTTACATTGTCTGCAACTCTTGCACCAAAATAATTTCATATTTCGGAGATATATATACCCAGTTGCATTTAGCTGCAGGTATGCCAGATAGGACCTTAGACAACGAAATAGCCTTAGCCAAAGGCAAATGCTTTCTTAAAACAGGAAAGTTCAAATCCTGCGGCCGCGGCATTTGTCTAATCTCCCAATATACATCCTGATCGCTCAAATTATTTTTTTCTTTTATCTTTATTAAAATTGCATCATTAATTTTACCAGATAAAGGGATAGCTTTGAAATGGTTTCTCCTTTCAAAAATTATCTTGGCATCAAGATGTTCAGGATGCTTTTCATCCATATAAGATACTTTCAATTCATGAATAACATCACAGTCATTGACCATTAGATACTTATCAAGACTGTCAAGGATATTTTTTTCTTGAAAATAGAACTTTATAAAACGGCGCAGATGAAAGTGAAAGGCTCTAACCGAAGGATGCTGATAAACTCTTTTATACATGAAATGGCGTGCCAAAAGTAAAGCCTCGCAAGATTCTATGCCATTTTCATCAATGCCAATAACCAGTTCTGAACTTTTTTCATCCCTTGGCAAAATGCGCAACATTTCAATCAACTGCAAATAGTCAAAGACCCCGTATGAAATGCCAGTACAGGTTGCATCCCTTAATAAATAATCAATCCTGTCAGAACCAAAAAAATCGCCGACAATAATTTGAGAGAGCATTTTTTCCCAGTTATTAAACTTATATTTTTTGTCAGGCTCTAATTTTGTCAGCTCTTCTTCTCCAAAAGTTAGCTTGATAACATCTTCTACTAAATCGCGATCTACGACAAAATCTGCAATCAAGGGATTTTTACGTGTCTTCTCCCAAACAGGGTCTAATAAATTGCTTTTTAAGATTTTCAAAGTCCATTCAACATGGCCAAGTTTAGGCAAAAGCTCCCTTTCAGCTACATGAGAAAAAGGTAAATATCCTAAATCATGGCATAACGCCGCCAACCTTAAAACTTTCAGCCAATAAAAATATTCGGAAGAACCTTCTCTTGGAATAAAATTAAAAATATCCGGCCTGACCGATCTCATTAAGGTTTTAAAAATGCGCGTAGCCAGTTCCATAACTCCTAAAGAGTGTTCAAATCTAGTGTGGGAAGCCCCCGGATAAACTAGAAAAGAAATGCCCAGCTGGTGTATATAGCGCAGCCGTTGAAATGGATAGGAATTAATCAGCTCTCTTTCAGCCTCGTCAAAACGAATAAAACCGTGAATGGCATCATAAATTTTTTTGGCTTGCAAATTCCATTCTTTAATCATAAAAAACCTGACCGGACAAAATTTATCTTTCAGCTTGTTTGATTTTAAGCTTATTGCTTTTTTTTGATTTTAGCAATCTTTTGGATATAGTTACAGCTGTAGGTTCTCCATTAAATCTTCTTGACTATCATATAATTTAGCAAAATTTACGCCGTCGTTGATAAAAAAATACAAATATCAAGTTCTTGGATGGCTTTCAGATATGTAAGTTTGAGTTACATGAACAAACTCTGCTTTTCTTTGCAGCTCTTTAATGTTGCGAGCGCCCCCATAGGTCAACCCGCTTCTAATACCCCCTAAAAGCTGCTCTATCAGCCCTCTAGCAGAACCGCTTACTTCAGCCCAAAGGTCAATGCCTTCCGCCACAGTTTTTTCTTTAAGCCCGCCATAATAATCATTTTGAAAATCCTGCGAAGCCTGACCTCGATATTTGGCTTCGTATTTATGGCCTTTTCTACGTTTTTTGGCAGCACTCTCTTGGGTTAATGCAAAAAGCTTGCCAACCATAACCGAAGAGGCGCCTGCCGCCAAAGCCAAAACAACATCTCTAGAATAGCAAATGCCTCCATCAGCAATTAAAGGAACCCTGAGCTTTTCCGCTATTCTAGCACAGTCGCTAACAGCAGAAAACTGGGGTACGCCAAAACCAGTAATTACACGCGTAGTACAAGCAGCCCCCGGACCAATTCCCACTTTAACAGCATCAGCGCCGGCATTTACCAAATCATGATAAGCCATAGCAGTGCAGACATTGCCAGCAATAACTTCAATTTCCGGAAACTTTTTTTTGATCTTTTCAACGAGCCAAAACATACGGTCAGAATGGCCATGGGCCACATCTATGCAAATGCCCTGCGGACCAAGCTCTAACAAAGGAGTAATTTCATCGATTTTTTTTAATCCTACAGAAATAAAAACTTTACCTTTGTATTTTTTGATCCACTGTTTTTGTTTTTCTAAACTGGTAAATCTATGAAAAATCGGAACAGATCCATAGCTAATTAAAACATCAGCCAATTCTTCAGAGATAACAGAATCCATATTGGCAGCTAAAAGCGGCATTCTCATTTTTATATTTTTAGTCAGCCAGGTTTCCAATTTGGGCGTTGTTCTAGAAGGAACATTATTAAATTGAGGAACTAAAGCAACATCATCATAGGTATAGGCTAATCTCATTTTTTTTCCTCATTAAAAATATTTTTTTTATGCTTCAAAATAAAAATTATAAAAAAAACAAAAATTACAGGAAAGCAAAAGAATGATTTTTTCCAGTTTTGCATTATCACCGCTTTTGCTATGATAATTTTCATGATTACTGCTATAGTTTTAACTTTAAACAATGAAAAAACGCTCGGTAAAACACTAAGCTCGCTTAGTTTTTTAAATGAGGTCCTTGTTTTTGACACCGGCTCTTCCGATACTACTCTTTTAATAGCCCGCTCTTTTAAAAACGTTAAAATCAAACAATCTATCTTTAAAGGTTTTGGCAAAGTGCGTAATGAAGCTGCCGTTTTAGCAAAAAACAACTGGATTCTCTCCATTGACAGCGATGAAGTTCTTTCTCCCGATTTAATTGAAGAGATCAAAAAAACAAAACTGTCCAGCAATACTGCTTATTCTTTTCCTTTCATTAATTTTTTCAATAACAAACAAATCCATTGCTGCGGCTGGCATAACGAAAGACATATTAGATTATACAACCGGCAAAAAACCGCTTTCAGCAAAGACTTTGTGCATGAAAGAGTTTTAGTAAACAAAAAAATCAAAATACAGAAATTCAAACATCCCATTTTTCATTATTCCATGCAATCGATAGATGATTTTTTAAAAAAAATCCAAAAATACTCGACCCTATATGCTGAAGAATATCAGGGAATCAAAAAAAGTTCCGCTTTTAAAGCCTTTTTTCACGGGCTTTTTGCTTTTCTAAAAAGCTATTTTTTTCAAAAAGGCTTTCTATATGGCAAAGAAGGACTGATCATCTCTATTTATAATAGCAGCTGTTCTTTTTACAAATATTTAAAACTAGAAGAAAAAAATCATGCTCTTGACACTTCTGTTTCATCAGATCGAACCTAAAAGCCCGGAAATTTTAGAAGAAAAATTAGCTTTGCTAAAACAAAATTTTTCCCTGCTTTTACCGGGAAATAAAATACCTGCCTTCAAAACCAGCCTTTGCCTAACCTTCGACGATAGCTATGTTGATTTTTACCATTATCTGTTTCCCCTTTTAAAAAAACTTCAAATCAAAACCCTCTTAGCTGTGCCTGCAGGATATATTGTGGAAAAAGCCAGATTGCCTATCGAACGCCGTTTAAAATTTTTAAAAAAAAAGAAAAACCTTTTTAACCCAAATTATAAAGAAGCCTTTTGTTCCTTTTCAGAGCTTAAAGAAATGGCCCAAAGCGGACTTGTAGAAATAGCCTCACACTCTTTTTACCATCAAGATTTGACCGATCCCAAACAATTGGCCGAATTTCAAACAGATCTCAAACAAGAAATAGTGTTTTCCAAACAGTTTTTAGAACAAAAATTAAACCTGCCTATAAATACCTTTGTTTACCCCTACGGCCGCTTTAACCGTAAAATCCATAATTTAGTCCAGAAACATTATAAATATGCGTTAAGAATCGGCTCCGCCCTGAATTTCAGCTGGCAGAATATTTCTAACTTAACCTATCGTATTAACTTATTAAGTTTTAGTAATATAGACAGGCTGATAAAAAATCGCCATTTAAATTTTTGGCTTTATACAGGCAAGTATCTCATCAATAGCCTTCGTAGACGCTAACTTAAAAAAATAGTTCTTTTCCATAAAAACAAAGCATGCTAATTCCTAAATCAAGACGAATTTAATAACCTGTGTTCTTAAAACGCCATTGCGTTTTAAAAGGGATTTTTTTTAAAAACTTTCTTGGCATACGAGGAAACAATATATGGATCGCAAAGAATTAAAAAAACAAAAGAAACAATTGTTAAAAAACATCTCTATTCTACGCAATACATTGGATGATTGCCTGGACGCCGGCATGGTAGATTTTGAAAGCATTTTTTACAACCAGTTAGAAGAACTGGAAGAAGAAATCCATGCTTCTGAAAATATCCAGGAACTTATAGAATTAATTGGCAGAGGTCAAATATTCGAAAAACAACTCTGCGTACTTTATGATAATGCAGGTCTTTCAACCACCAATCTAGACTGGCCTGTTTTGGAAAGCTAAAAAAATAGCTGCAGCCTGCGAGACATTTAAAGAATCAATTTTTCCTTTTAGGGGAATTTTAATAGCTATATCCGCCGATTTTTTGATTAAAGGCTGCACCCCTTTTTCTTCCGATCCTAAAATTAAAAGCGTTTTAGAGGTAAATTTGTATTCGAATAAATTCTTAGCCCCCTCTGAATTGTCGGCAACAACAACTTCAAAATTCTCTTCTTTAAATTTTTGTACTGTTTGCGCCAAATTAGATACCTGAATACTATCAACCAGCTCACAAGCGCCTGAGCTGACCTTGCAAACAACAGGAGTTAAAGGCGCCCCGCGATTTTTAGAAAAAACAATCGCAGAAATACCAAAACATTCGGCAGCTCTTAAAATAGCCCCAAAATTATGCGGATCCATAATCGTATCCAACATAACCACTAAAATCTTATCTTTATTCTGCTCTTTATGATCTTGTATTTTTTGAAAAAAAACTTTTAAATCCAAATAGCTGCGATCTTTAAGCTGAGCTACAAATCCCTGATGGGAATCTGAAAAAACTAGGTTTGAAAGCTTTTTCTTACTAGCATATTCTACAGGAAATTTTTTTTCTTCGATAAGTTGCATAATTTCATAAAACGAGCTGTTTTCCCTTTGTTCATGCTGCTTGTTTTCCAAAATATAAACTTTGATAATTTTTTCCGGACAAAAACGTAAAATTTCTAAAAGACAGTTACGCCCCATGATATAATTCGCCATTAATCCAACTCCTCTTAATACTTGCAATTATTCTATCGGCTGAGGTCTTTTCTTCCAATAATTAGGGCCATAATCATAAGTCAGCTCACTGCCTTTGGCAATATTTTCTTTAGCTCTCAAAATAATATGCATCATTCCTCGGCTATAAGCTCTTTTCAAATATAGATTCGGTTGAAAACTATGGTTGATAAAACGTAGAAGGTTGCCCTCTTCTTTAGCATCTATGGTATAAGGGGTTTTTCCATTAAAAAATACAGGATACTCAAAACAATAGGCATTAGCCTCGTCCAATCTTTTTCGGTGTCTGCGGACAACTCCCGCATACTCTCCAATATAGCTGCCAGCGGGTAAATCTTCATAAGCATAAAGGCCATGGCCTTTATGCGGACTGATCCATTTTACATAAACAGGAGCTGTCAGGCCGTTTTCTATTTCTTCTTGAAAATAAGATCCCAGCCATCTTTCCAAAGCGGATATATCTGCGATTTTCCAAGCATAAAAACAATTCTTAACTACTTTTTTCAAATCTTTTAAATTCTGAAAATAAAGTCCCTGCAAAAGATCCAGCTCAAATTTTTCTTCAAATTCTTTTTTGCTGACCAGTCTGATCTTACCCTTTTCTTCTAAACGGATTTTAATTTTAGCGGTCTTGGAAAAAGGATTAGAATCAAGATGGGAAATCTTTTTTTTAAATAAAAAACGCTCGCAAGATAGCAAAAGCTTTTCCATTTCTTTTTTATTTTTAAAATAATCGAACAACCAATCCATAAAAAAATCTTTTTAAAGTCCTAATCATCTTCAAATCCTGCTTTTTAAAATCAAGATATGAAAAGATGCAATCTATGAATAATAATAAAAGCTTAACTAATTAATGTCACATCAAGCAAAAAAGTTTTGCTTAAAGCAAAATGCAAAAAATAATTTAAAACTGGATCGGACCTGGGCACAGATAAAGATCTTTTTCTTCTAATTTTTTACGATATAGCTTGAGCTTTTTAAAATCCCTTCCTTGCAAATCCACTAAGTTTTTCTGAATAACCGGCTTTTTTTGACCTTTGCGAACTTCCATTCGCATCATCGATACTAAAGGCACACCCATAGGCTGCCAATGCCGAGGATCTTTAGACAACCCCTTTAAAGCTGCCATATAACCAGTCAGCTGCTTACTTATCAAAATAGAAGCTACAAAACCTAAGTTATAACAGTAATTAGCATCAAAATTACTCGGCAGACCAGAACGTCCTTCATAGCCCAAAAAATGGGGCTGAGCTTTAAATTTGATTTTAGATTTTTTATCTTTTTTAAGCTTTTCTTGCACAAGTTCTATTAACAATTTTTCAGTTTCTATGGCAGATACTTGCACATTGCCATGAGGATCGCGGTCTAAAAGAAGCTGTTTTTTAATTAAATCAGGTAAAATAGAAAAACACTGGCTGCTTTTAGAAGATAAATTTTTTAAGACCAAAGCCACTTTTTCTTGAAAATCATCTACTTTTTCTAGCAACTGAGCTTTTTTAGAACTTAAAAAAGAATTTAACTCTTTAATTAATTCTTTAACTTCCGGAACAAACTCAATTAACCCCTCCGGAATTAAAACAACTCCATAATTTTTACCTTTTAAACTACGTTTTTTAATCTTAAGATATAAATCATCTGCTAATTGAGCCAAAGACAGTTTTTGAGCTAAAACTTCCTCTGCAATAAATACAAAATTAATTTGAGTATTTAAAGCGCATTCTAAAGTCACATGAGATGCCGATCTGCCCATAAGCTTGATAAAATGATAATATTTTTTAGCAGAAAGCGCGTCTTTAGCAATATTACCAATCATCTCAGAATACGTTTTAGTAGCGGTATCAAATCCAAAAGAATGCTCTATGTGCTCTCCTCTTAAATCCCCATCAATAGTTTTAGGCACGCCAATTACACGGGTTTTAATCTTAGCTTTTAAAAAATATTCCGCCAAAACCGCCGCATTAGTATTCGAATCATCCCCGCCAATAATAACCAAACCATCCAAGCCTAATTTTTCAGCACTTTTTAAAGCTGCTTTTAACTGGTCTTTAGTTTCTATTTTAGTACGTCCGGAACCGATCAGATCAAAACCTCCCTGGTTGCGATAAAAAGACAATTCTTTAGCTGTAATTTTCTTATACTTATTATCTATGATACCAGAAGGCCCGCCTAAAAAACCTATCAGCTCAGATTTTGCATGTATTTTTTTTAAGCTGTCAAAAACTCCAGCAATCACATTATGCCCGCCGGACGCTTGGCCTCCGGAAAAAACAACGCCTACTTTTAAGGGTTTTACAAACCCTGTTTTAGTTTTAATCCCACTTGATTTTGTCTTCAAAAAAAACAACGGCTGGGAAGCGCTTTTTTTAAAATAGGGTTTTACTTTTCGATCAACCCTGATTTTAAAAGCTACAGTAGAAGCTTTTTCTGCTGTAATATGTTTTAAATTTTTTAAAACAGCAGATAATTTTGGCTTATATGAGAGTCTTTTTTTGGCAAGTGAACTAAATAATAATGACACAACAACATCCTACTTTTAGACTGTTTTATTTTATTTTGTAGCATGTAAAAGAAATAAATTAAAAATAAAAAAAAAAATAAACACTGGCATTTAAATTTAAAATACAAAAAATATAACTTTTTTCTAACTTTATATCTATTTTTAAAACCTTTTTAAAAGCTTCTTTTCTTTGAGCCAATCCTCTATTAAATATAAATCTTTTTGTCCCGGCAAGCTGTTTAAAAAGTTCAAATTGAATTTTTTTTAGGTTTTAAACAAAAACAAAATACTTTTTTAAAAATCATGCTAATTAATATGTTAATCGGCCTATGCAAAAGTTAAATAAAATTTAATGAAGAAAAAGATTCTGTCCACCTATTGTTAATTATCTGCCAAAAGTTTCTATTTCTTCTCTGAGCAATAGTTTAAAAGAAATATCTTCTAGATTGATGAGAAAAAATGGTCGTCTAGCTATTTTGCCTCTTCTTGTGGAAAAGTTCCATTGAACATCTTGAAACAATACATACAACAGCAAAGACTTTCAAAATCTTAATATTATATACACCAGCTTATCCCGCCCCTAAAAGAACAAGTTTTGCTAATATTTTTTTAATAAATTGATAAAATATTATAACTTTCCCATAATCTTTTATTATGTAATGCACTTTTTAATACAAAAATCTATTTTTTATGAAAAAAAATAAAATTAAAACTATTGCTATTATCCCTGCCCGATTAAAAAGCAGCCGTTTTCCAGAAAAAGCGCTTTTTCCCATTTTGAATAAAAGTCTTATCCAACGTACTTACGAAAGTGTTTTAAAGTGCGCTTTTTTAGATGAAGTTTACATAGCTACCGACAGTTATAAAATATTAGAACATATAAAAAAATTCCAGGGCAAAGCGCTTTTAACCAGCAGCAGCTGCAAAAACGGCACTCAAAGACTCCTAGAAGCTGTAAACAAATATAACCTAGAAGCTGACATTTTTTTCAATATACAAGGAGATAATCCATGTATTGAAAAAAAAACCATTCTGCAAACACTTGAAATTTTAAAACAGGATGAAAACGCCCACGCAGCAACTGCCTGCGCGCCTATTAGCCGTTTTGAAGACATTTTTTCTCCCCATATAGTCAAATGCGTCTTTGATCAAAATCAAAAAGCGCTTTATTTCAGCAGATCGCCGATTCCTTTTTCTAAAAATTTAAAAAGTTTTAAAAATTTCAAAAACCTTGACAAAACTTCTTTTTACCATCATATTGGAATTTATGCATATCGTAGCAGCTTTCTAAAGCAGCTATCCCAAATGCAAGATACTTTTTTGCAAAAACAAGAAGATCTGGAACAGCTAAAAATTCTAGAATATGGCTGCTGCATCAAGGTTGCTATAGTTAAAGAAGCTCCTTTAGGAGTAGATATTCCGGAAGATATAAAAAAAGTGGAAAGGTTTTTATGTCAATCAAATACATTTTCGTCACAGGAGGCGTAGTTTCTTCTTTGGGCAAAGGGCTGGCTTCCGCCTCTTTGGCCATGCTGTTAGAAAGAAAAGGCATCAAAACAGCAATCTTAAAAATGGATCCTTATCTAAACGTCGACCCCGGCACCATGAGCCCCTTTCAGCACGGCGAAGTTTATGTCACAGATGACGGTGCAGAAACTGATTTAGACCTAGGCCATTATTTTAGATTCACCTCTTCCCCACTTTCCAAAGCCTCCAATGCCACCTCCGGCCAAATTTACAATACGGTAATCAGCAAAGAAAGAAAAGGCGATTATCTCGGCAAAACAGTGCAGGTTATTCCTCATATTACCAACGAAATCAAAAGAAGAATCCATCTCTGTTCAAAACAACTCAAGGATTTAGATCTCGTCTTTGTAGAAATTGGAGGAACTGTTGGAGATATTGAATCTCTGCCTTTTTTAGAAGCTATCAGGCAATTCAGACTGGAACATCCTAAAAAATGCTTAAATCTGCACTTAACATATGTGCCTTATATCAAAGCAGCCGGAGAAGTAAAAACCAAACCTACACAACAGTCAGTACAACTATTAAGAGGAATTGGCCTGGCCCCTGACATTATTCTCTGTCGAGCGGAAAATACTTTAAGCTCAGACATAAAAAGTAAAATTTCCCTTTTTTGCAACGTAGAAGAAAAAAATGTTTTCGATGCTAAAGATGTCAAAAATAGCATCTATGAAGTGCCGCTAGAGCTTAACAAACAAAATATCGATAATACCATTTGCGAAAAACTAAACCTAGCTTGCCGGTCTTCTTCTTTAAAAGATTGGAAAAATTTTATCCGGTCTATTACCCATCCTAAAAAACAAATCTCCATTGGCATAGTCGGCAAATACCTAGACCACCAAGATGCTTATAAATCCATCTTTGAAGCTCTGACTCATGCAGCTGCTAAATTTAAAATTAAACTGGATATCAAACAAATTGACTCTGACAAAATTTTAAGCTTAAAAGATATGGCTGCTTTTAAAAAGTGCCGGGGTTTTTTAATTCCCGGAGGATTCGGCGGTCGCGGCTGGGACGGTAAAATCATAGCCGCTCAATATTGCCGCGAAAAGAAACTGCCATATTTTGGCATTTGTCTAGGCCTGCAGGTAATGCTAGTAGAATTTGCTAGAAATGTTTTAAAGCTTAAAAAAGCCAATTCTACAGAAATGGACGCAGCTACTTCTAACCCGATAATTTCTCTGCTTTCAGAGCAGCAGGAAATTGCAAATCTGGGAGGCACCATGCGCCTGGGCGCTTATCCCTGCCTCATTAAAGAAAAAAAGACTAAAGCCTATAAAGCTTATAGAAAAAAAACAATTTCAGAAAGACACCGTCACCGCTATGAATTCAATAACAGGTATAAAAAAGACTTTGAAAAAAAAGGCATAATCTTTTCCGGCATATATAAATCTAAAAACTTAATCGAAATTGCAGAACTGAAAAACCACCCATGGATGCTCTCTGCCCAGTTCCACCCTGAATTTAAATCCAAACCTCTTGATCCTCACCCCTTATTTATAGCCTTTATCAAGGCTGTAAAGACTTCTGCAACGAACGTAAAATAACAATAAAGGTTGAAAATTACCTATAAGACGTTGGAGTATGTCAACTATAATATACTTCAGCCTAATTAGACTGTTTCTTTAGTAGTTAAATTTTTGAAGAGGCCAGAGAAAGTCTTGTTATACAATCTGTTAAATAAGGATCATTAAACGACTCCAGCATTTGTTTCATAAATTGATAGCTTTCCTCATCTATTAAAAAATTCCCCTCATGATCATCCTTTTCATATCTGCAGTCTTCTAAAAAAGCTAAAAACCGGCCTTCCGGCAACAATGCATTTCTTGTTTTTAAATGGTCTAAAAGCAAAGTTAAAAGGTTTGTGTCGGAATTAATAATGGCAGTTTCTAAAAAAGAAGTTAAAACTTCCGTAGGATAATAGTAATTTTTAATTAAAATTGAAAAGATAAGTTTATCCCGCCAAACCGCTGTTTCTTCTAAAACTTTGCCCAGAACAGAACTAGAAACCGGATAACGTATGATATTACGCAGAAAAAAAGCAAGCACATTGGTAGCCTGTTTCTCTATTATTTTCAAAAAAATCGTATCCCAGATTTGTGGGGAGAAATATTTAATAAGAAAAACAAATATACAGCTATTATTAGTTTGCAGGCAAAGATCCAACAAAGCATAGAAAAAATCCGAGTTTGCCCGAAGTACAAAATAAAAATAATTCTCAAACAATCCACGCAGCTGTATTATATTGCCTTCTTGGCAAAATATAGTAGCCGCCTGCTCAAACTCTTCTTGAGATAAATGCCTGACAAGCTGGGAATCTGATCCCGATCGTGAAATAGGAGATTTCAACATATTTTTTTTTAATCAAAAAACTTAAATTAATGCTCTTACCATATTTTTTAGATCTTCCGCCACTTCCAAATCTTCTATATTTTCTGCTATGTAAACCAGCAGTTTAGTTTTATTTATTGTTTCCGGGGGAAAGCTTTTTAAAAGCAAACCCAAATAAATACGGCTTTCTTTACATCGAATGGCTGTGTGGAAAAGCTTTTGCGCGTTTTCATATGAATATACATAGCCTGCAAGACGATTAGCCAAAGGCAGGTTGTTAAAAATAACAGCTTTTTCCAAAAGATCCTTTCTTAATTTTTCATCCTCTTTCAATACTTTTTTAAAAGTTTCTTTTTTAGAAGAAACGGCTAAAAAATCAAACAAAACAAATTTATCCATTCGTTCATTTTTTGCCGCCATGTCCAGGACCAGCAATTTTAAAGAGGATCTAAAATTTTCATCTGAAATTTCAGAAAAAAAGGGAGTTTGAACAAATTTTGCCAATATCTCAAAAGCTTGGCAATTTACTATTTTTAAAAACAGCATATCCATATTTTCCGGCCTTATAAAATTCAAAAGCTCAACAAAAGCTGTTCCATTATCAGTATTTATACACACATTGAAAAGCCGGCTTTTTTGAATCTCATCCAGCTTGGAAAAAACTCCGTTTTCCTGAAATGGCTGAAAAAGATTGTTTTCATAAGGCTTTCGACAAACCGAATCCAGAACATCTAGCACGATTTCCAAGGGTATATATTCTTGCGCGGCCGCCAAAAGAGTGGATATTTTATATGCATCGCTATAAAACACAGCTTTTAAAAGTCTTATCTTAAAATCACCAAAGTCCAAAAAATCTAAAGAAAGATGACTGGAGCATTCGGAAGACGTAAAATCTGCAGAATCTTCTATAGAAAAATTCTCTTCTGCCTCTTCTATCAGTTCAGTATCAAAATCCTTATCTTCTATCAACTCGGGCATGATTGCAGACAAAAAAGAAGAAGAATCTTCAACCGGAATGCAACCTATAGATTTGCTACTCATCCAAAAAACGTCCTTTTTATTTAAAAAAAGCAAAAGTATATATTTTTAAATCAAAAAATAAAAGCGAAAACAAAAAAACAGCGTCGCGGCTAAAACAACCATTTCCATTTGAGCATTAGTTAAACTGACCCAAAAAAAGACCTTTAAAATTACTATCCCTTTTCCCGCTTTTACGATAAGATGCAAACAGTGTACAATATTAATTTTTTAAACATTATGAAAAGAATTTTATCTATAGATTTTGGTTTAAAAAGAATCGGTTTGGCCATTTCTGATGAAAATCAAAAAATAGTTCTGCCTTTAACAACACTCAATATACCTCAGCCTAATCAGGCTGTTTCTTTAGTAGTTAAATTTTTACAAAAAAACAATTTTAAAATTGAAAAAATTATTTTAGGCAATCCCTTGCTGCTTTCTGGAAAAGAAGGACAAATGTCCCAGCAGGTCAAAAATTTTAAGGAAAAACTACAAAAAAAGCTGCCTGCTTCAATTCCCATTATTTTATGGGATGAAAGGCTTTCCTCTTCTCAAGCTGAAAAAATGCTTAAAAATGATTTTTCTCGCAAAAAAAGAAGTCAAAAGATCGACCCCATAGCGGCCATGATCATCTTGCAAAATTATCTGGATTCCCAAACTTGTTAGCTTTTTAATTACTGTCCTTAAATCTTTTTTTTTGCTATATTTGCATTTTTTAAATTATATTTTATAGATAAGAAATACTTGGAATATAATTTAAAACAAAAAAATAGACAAATTTAAATCTAACTCAAACTAAAAAAAGAATAAGAAATGTTAGTTTTAGGCATTGAAACATCGTGCGATGAAACAGCAGCAGCTATTGTCAAAGACGGCTCTGAAATTTTATCTAACGTCATTGCTTCGCAAGTGGACATTCATAAAAAATACGGGGGAGTTTTTCCGGAGCTGGCCTGTCGTTCGCATATTGACATGATTATTCCTGTAGTTGATAAAGCGTTGAAACAGGCCGGTATTTCCCAAACGGAAATTGATCTGATTGCCGTTACCCACGGCCCTGGGCTGATTGGAGCTTTGCTAATCGGTTTGAACACAGCCAAAGGACTAGCTTTAAGCTGGGAAAAACCGTTTATCGGCATTAACCATATTGAAGCTCATCTATATGCAGCTATGATGAAAGATCTGCAAAATCTGCTCTTTCCTGCACTAGGAATAGTTCTGTCCGGCGGACATACGGTACTTTTAAAAGTTCAGGATCTCGGACGATATGAACTTATAGGATCTACTATTGATGATGCTATGGGAGAGGCTTTTGATAAAGTAGCTTCAATCCTAGAACTGCCTTATCCGGGAGGACCTAATATTGAGACCTTGGCCAAATATGGAGACCCTGATAAATATAATTTTAAACCGGCCAAAACCCGCAACCATTTAGATTTTTCTTTTAGCGGATTAAAAACCAAAGTATTATATACGGTCAAAGGGCCAAAAGCCTCCCGATCCTCTCCTTCTATTTTACCTCAGGAAGAAAAAAAACATATTGCCGCTGCTTTTCAAAAAGCGGCATTTGAAGATATAGCGAAAAAAGCTTCTATAGCTGCTCAAAAGATCAATGCCCAAGCTATTTATCTCGGCGGCGGAGTTACTAATAATCAACAGCTGAGAAAAATTTTTGCTCAAAAAAATGTTTTAAAACAAATGCCTGTTTTTTGGCCGGAAATTGGCCTTTCTTTAGATAATGCTGCCATGATCGCGGGACTGGGATATCAAAAATTCTTAAAAAATCAGCTTAGCGATCCCTGGGATCTACAAGCTCATCCCCGTATGGCCTTAAACTGATTTTTGCTTGTTATATTTAAAATTAGCTGATAAAATTTAATTATAAAAAAAATAATTTGATTTAAAAGGAATAATAAAATGGCAAAAGAAGCAAGAGACAACATCAAATTAAAAAGCACTGAAAGCAAAACGGTTTATTGGACTAGTAAAAATAAAAATAACACGCCTGAAAGGCTAGAGCTTAAAAAATATGATCCCATTTTAAGAAAGCACGTTATTTTTAAAGAAGCCAAATAAATCCAAACAGCTACAGCTAAAACAGTTTTTTAACTATTTTATATTTTTAATATATTTAAAAAAAAATTAAAAATATTCCGTATATTTTTGGAAAAGACATGTTTGAATTGAATATCGCCCTAAAGTATTTACTGCCTAAAAAACATGCACTTTCTAAAACAATTATTTCCCTTGTTTCAGTACTAATTATTTCTCTTGTCGTCTGGCTGGTTTTAGTATTTTTATCTGTTACTTCGGGAATTGAAAAAAACTGGCTGAAAAAACTGACGACCTTGAATGCGCCTTTAAGGCTAGTGCCTACCAATGCCTATTATTCTTCTTACTATTATCTCATAGACAGCATTAGCTCTAACTCCAACTACAGCTATAAATCGATTAGAGAAAAATCCCGGTCCTCAAAAACCAATCCCTATAATCCTAATCAGGATATGGAAATTCCCGCTTTTTGGCCTAATCCGTTTTATACAAAAGATAAAAAAGAACTGGATATAATCAAAGAGACTTATCAAATTTTAGAAAAGCAAAAAACGCAAGAAAAAACTTTGACATATGAAGACTTTGAAATGGCAGGCGCTTTGATGCGCATAACTTTAGATCGTCCTTTTACCGCTTCTGATATTAGAAAAGTCAGCTACTTGTCACAAATGTCTTATTTGCTTAGTCTGAACCAAGAAAATCCCCATTTAAGCCAGCTTTTACTGACTCCTTCTAAAGAAGATTTTAACAATCTTTTAAGACAAATCAGCAAATCGTCCGAAAAATCAGACAGTTTGCCTGGAAATAACGAATCTACTTTAGCAGCAAAAGATTCTACAAATAACAGTCAAATTGAACTGCCGCTTAAAAACAATTCCTTTAACTCAAAAAATAAGCTTTTAGAAACTTTTTTTAATAATCTGAAATTAGAAAAAGTAGCCACTACAGAAAAATTTACCTTTCCGCTTTTACTTTTTCCTAAAACGCCAACTTTTCATTTAGACGCTTCTGCCCTGTTATCAGCTGATGGCACAATCAAAAAACTATTTCTGCCAATTCAAAAACCAAAAGTTACATCTTCCAAAAATTCTCTTTTGGCATCTGGCACTTTTAAATATGAAAAAAAAGGCTTTGTCTTCATTCCTTTTAAAAATTCCGCCTTTAATTTATCGGGAAAAGACAGTTTTCCAGTTGATGAAAATACTATTATTACTTCAGATGACAAATTCATTTTCAATGCCCGAATAGATAAAAAAACAATTTCCCAACAAAATCTTCAAGACATCAAGCTGCATGTTAACGGTTTAATCCAGGATCAGATAATTAAAGGAGAGACTTGCTTTTCCGGTTTAGAAATTCAACAGGCACAACTAAAAGAAAATCCTTTTGGTTTTAATTTTTATGTTCAAAATAACGCCGTTTACAGTCCGACAAAACATTTTGACGCATATCCAGCTCTTTTACCCAAGCCTTTAAAAGATAATGGCTCGCGTTTAGGAGATCTAGGCTATTTAGCTTTTGCCAGCCAAACACCTTCTGCTGTTCAAGAAATGCGTCTGCCGATTTATGTAGCGGGTTTTTATGACCCTGGAATTTTACCTATAGGCGGTCGCTGCATCATAGTGCCTGAAGAAGTAATCCGCACTATTTCAGGTTCCAATATGATATTAGAAAACCAACCAAATAACGGTATTTTTGTCTGGTTTGATGACTTAAGAAAAACAACTACCGTAAAAACAGAGCTGGAAAATCAGTTGCAAGCTCATAATCTCAGCAAATATTGGCAAGTGCAAAGTTATAAAGACTATGAATTTTCCAAAGACCTAATGCAGCAATTTCAAAGCGACCGTCTACTTTTAACTTTAATCGCTTTAATTATTATTGTCGTAGCCTGCTCCAACATTATTTCCCTTTTAATGCTTCTGATAAATGATAAGAAAAAAGAAATTGCTATTTTACAGTCTATGGGGGCTTCTAAAAAAAGCATTGCTTTAATTTTTGGCTTTTGCGGATTTACCTTAGGTCTTCTAAGTGCTTTTTTAGGCACTCTGGCAGCCCTTTTCACTTTAAGGCATTTGGATGTTTTGGTTAATTTTTTAAGCTTTATACAAGGCCACAGCGCTTTCAATGCCGCTTTTTTTGGAGACAAACTACCTAACATACTAAGCTGGGACGCCTTTTTGTTTGTAGCAATTACCACTCCCATTATAGCCTTAGTTGCCGGACTGATTCCGGCTATTAAAGCCTGTAAACTACATCCATCTTCCATATTGAGAGGAGACTGAAAGGTTTTTTATGAAAAAAAATCAAAATACTACCGATCAATTAGAACATAACAACAACCGAAACATTAACGTGTCTCCGACAACCATATTAGAAGCGGAAAATTTATATAAAAGTTTTTTCAAAACTCATGTTTTAAAAGGCATTAATCTGCAAGTGGCAAAAGCCGAATCTGTAGCTATTATGGGAGCCTCAGGAGAAGGTAAAACTACGCTTTTGCACCTTTTAGCAGGCCTGGAAAAGCCGACAGAAGGCCGAATCTCATATCAAGGCCAAAAACTCTCTCCCAACAGAGCTTCTTTTTTGCGCAGCAAGCATTTTGGTTTTGTTTTTCAGTTTTTTAACTTGCTAGAAGATTTTTCAGCTTTAGACAATGTTTTAATGCCCTCTTATATCTATTATCGCCAGAAAAAGCAGTTTTTAACCAAAGGCCGGAAACTGTTAAAAGAAGTCGGCCTTGAACATTTAACAGATCATAATGTTAAAAGCTTTTCAGGCGGAGAAAAACAAAGAGTTGCTATTGCCCGAGCTTTTTGCAATGACCCTGAAATAATTTTTGCCGATGAACCCTCTGGCAATTTGGATCATGAAAACTCTAAAAAAATCAGCCGGCTGCTTTTGTCTTTTGCAGAAAAAAACCAGAAAACACTAATTATAGCCACTCATAATTTAGAACTGGCAGCTTTGTGTAACAGAAAATATCTTTTAAAAAATGGCATTTTAGAAAAAGTCTAAAGTGCTACTAGCTAAAATAAAGCAAGCCTTCAATTATTTAATCGAAAAAAAAACAAAATTCTGCTAATAAAGATACTCTATATCAGGAGTAATTTATGCAGCTTTTAATCATTGGCACAGGATATGTAGGTCTGGTTACCGGCATTTGTTTTGCAGAAACCGGCCATGAAGTCATTTGTCTGGACATTGACCGAGAAAAAATTGAAAAATTGCAAAAAGGAATCTCGCCTATTTACGAACCGGGTCTAGAAGAGCTGCTTAAACGCAATTTAAAGTCTCAAAGAATAAAATTTACCACACATTATCCGGAAGCTGTCAAACAAGCAAAAGCTATTTTTTTAGCTTTGCCGACCCCTTCTAAAAAAGACGGCTCTTGCAACATCTTTTTTTTAGAGCAGGCAACTGAGGAGCTTATTAAACACATTAATAGTTATAAAATTATTATTAATAAATCTACAGCAGCTGTTGGCACACTTTTTAGACTTAAAGAAAAAATTAAGCAAAGCCTTCAAACCAAAACAAATTTTGATGTTGTTTCCAATCCGGAATTTTTAAAAGAAGGCAGCGCTATTTTAGACTGTATGAAACCCGAGAGAATCATTATCGGAGCTGAAAACAAAAAAGCCTTTCGGATTATGCGGAAAATTTACAGTCCTTTTTTTGTACGTTCTGAAAGAATAATCGAAATGGATATTTTATCAGCAGAAATGACTAAATACGCAGCCAATGCCATGTTGGCGACGAGAATCTCTTTTATGAATGAACTAGCACAGATCTGCAAACGTACAGGCGCCAATATCAATCATATCAGAAAAGGTATTGGCACAGACAGCCGTATTGGTGATAAATTCTTATATGCCGGCATTGGATATGGGGGATCCTGTTTTCCAAAAGATGTCAGAGCATTAATTCACACAGCCAATAGCTTAAACTACAAGCCAAGGCTTTTAGAATCTGTAGAATCTGTAAATGAAAGCCAAAAAAAAGAACTTTTTCAAAATATGGAAAAATATTTCGCTAAAAAAGGCGGGCTTAAAGACAAGACCATTGCCATTTGGGGTTTGGCATTTAAACCTGATACTGATGATATGCGCGATGCCCCTTCTTTGATTATTATAAAAGAACTATTAGCAGCAGGAGCTAAAATCAAAGTTTTCGATCCTATTGCTATGAACAATGCAAAAAAACTGCTAAAAAATCTGAAAAATCTTACTTTTTGTAAAAACGAGCACGAAACAGTAAAACAGGCCGATGCTATTGCTCTTTTGACAGAATGGAAACAGTTCCGCCTGATTAACTTTGATCCTATTTTAAATATGCTCAATGAAAAAGTTTTCTTTGACGGCCGTAATCAGTACAAAAAAGAAGAAATGAAAAAGAAAGGCTTTAAATATTTTAACATAGGGGCATCAGATTTGATTTTGAAAAACTTGACAGCTGAAAATATTTCTAACATTAAAGATTCAAACTAAAAGGCCTCAATGTTTTTACAAAAAAAAGCACAAGAACTGCCTTTGGAATTTGCTGATAGATTTTTAAAAACGCAAAAAATTCTAGTCAATCGCCGGCTGAAAAAAATCTTTAGTTCAAAAACATCCCGGCAAAAAAAACTCTTAGAAACTACACGCTATGCCCTTTTTCCCGGCGGCAAACGGCTGCGCCCCCTTTTAGTTTTGGCAACTGTCAAAACCTGTCTAAAAACTGTCAAAACCAAAACACAGATAATTTTTAAAGCCGCCCTAGAAGCAGCCTGTGCTTTAGAAATGGTGCATGTTTATTCGTTGATCCATGATGATCTGCCCTGTATGGATAACGATGATCTTCGCCATGGCAAAAAAACTCTGCATAAAGTCTATCCTGAATGGCTAGCGCTTTTAACCGGCGATTTTTTATTGACCAAAGCTTTTGAAACTCTTTCCTACAGCTCTTATCTAAAAGCGCGGGAAAAACTTAAACTGATTCAAATTTTAGCCCAATATGCAGGAGGAAAAGAGCTGCTGGCCGGACAATTGGCAGACCTTTCATCAGAGGAAAAAAAAATCACAGCCTCACAGCTTAAAAAGATGCATCTTAAAAAAACCGCTTCTTTGATTACAGCAGCTATCCAATTCGGAGCGATTATAGCTAAAATCTCATCAAAAGAGCAAAAAATACTACAGGATTTTGCTCAAAAAATAGGCCTAGCCTATCAGTTAGTGGATGATTTTCTAGAAACCGCTTCTTCAACTAAAACCCTGGGTAAATCTAAAAAATCAGACCTTAAAAAACAAAAGGCCAATGCGATCTCTATTTTAGGCCGGCAAAAAACCAAAAACGAAATTGACAGACTTTTTCTTGCCTCTGTGCAAAATCTGAAAAAATTGCCCTTCTCAACTGAGCTTTTACAACAATTGGCTAAAAAAATGATCCGGCGAATCTTTTAATAAAAAGTCCTTGGATCTGTATAAGAGATGGTTTAAAATAAGAAAAATATAAAGCAAATTCTTTTTAAGAAATGGAAAAATCTCTTTTAAGATGGGCTACTACTAAAGATAATTATTTAGTTATCCATGATCCTTTAAAACGGGTTTTCGATCTGGTTTTTAGCATCTTGTTTATAATAGTATTTTTTCCATTTTTTCTTTTTTTAGCTTTGCTGGTTTATTTTTCATCGCCCGGACCTGTTTTTTATGGCCATGAAAGAATTGGCAGAGGCGGGCAAAAAATTAAATGCTGGAAATTCCGTACGATGCATAAAAATGCCGATAAGATTTTAGCTAAAATGCTAAAAAAAAATCCTGTTATGAAAGCTGAATGGGATCTATATTACAAACTGAAAAATGATCCCAGGATAACTAAAATCGGCCATTTTCTAAGAAAAACCTCTTTAGACGAGCTGCCTCAGTTTTTCAATGTCATAAGAGGACAGTTAAGCGTGGTCGGACCCAGGCCTTGTGTGGAAAAAGAGCTTTTTCAAAATTATGGAGCTAAAACCTCTAAAATCCTATCTATTAGGCCAGGCATCACAGGCATTTGGCAAACCTCTGGAAGGAATAATTTAACCAGAGAAGAAAGAGTTGAGATTGAAGAAGAATATATTGACAACCGCAATTTATGGCTTGATTTGAAATTAATTTTAAAAACCGTTCCTACTATAATTTTCTCAAAAGGAGCATATTAAAATATGGTCTTTGCCCAAAAAACAAACAAGCAACAGCTGTCTGAAAAGATTAATATCGGCAAGCAGAACAATAATGTTTTGGTAACAGGAGGCGCTGGCTATATTGGCTCCCATGTTTGCAAGCATCTGAAAAATTGCGGATACAGGCCGATTACGTTTGATAATTTATCTGAAGGATATATGGAAAATGTGCAGTGGGGTCCTTTAGAACTTGGGGATTTAACTGATCTTTCAAGCTTAAAAGCAGTTTTTGAAAAATATCAGCCTAAAGCTGTCATGCATTTTGCAGCTTTTGCCCTGGTCGGCGAATCTATGGCAAAGCCCGCTAAATATTATGGAAACAATCTGCTCGGCACTCTGAATTTACTCAAAACCATGTTGGAATTTAATGTTAAGGCGCTAGTTTTTTCTTCTACGTGCGCCACATATGGAATACCTCAAACAGAGACCATAAATGAAAATCATCCGCAAAATCCGATTAATCCTTATGGAAGATCCAAGCTTATGATTGAAAACATTCTCAAAGACTATGAAGCTGCCTATCATCTTAAGTCTGTATCTTTAAGATATTTTAATGCAGCAGGAGCAGATTTTGAAGGACTGACAGGTGAAAACCATCGCCAAGAAACCCATCTTATTCCTCTGGCTATTAAAACAGCATTAGGTCAAATTGACCATCTATCCGTATTTGGTACAGATTTTCCTACAAAAGACGGCAGCGCTATCAGGGACTACATTCATGTTCAGGATTTGGCAGAAGCCCATTTAAAAGCAGTTGAATACTTACTAAGCGACGATATTAAAACCAAAAACAGTCTTTTTTTAAATCTAGGCACAGGCTATGGTTTTTCAGTTTTAGAAATACTAAAAAAAATTCAAGAAATAACCGGCAGAAAAATAAATGCTATCAACAGTCAAAGACGGCCAGGCGATCCGCCAAAACTAGTAGCAGCTAATAGCGGACTGGCCCGAAAAAGTTTGAATTTTCAACCGCTTTATTCAGATATTGAATCTATTATCAGCTCGGCCTGGCATTGGCATTCAGCTCTTTTAAAAAAACCTATTAAAACAAATCAAACAGCTTTTACTACTAAAAAGACAATCTTAAAATATGAGAAATCAAAACATCCGATGACAGATGTTAAAAAATAAAACCAAAACAGTTTTTTATGTCCAAGTCTAAATTTAAATCTAACTGGCCTATAATTTATGCCTGCCTTATCAGCTGTTTTTTTACACTTTTTGCCTCTGCTTTACTGCCCTCTTTAAGGCTTAATTATCTAGCAGCTTTAATTGCTTTTTTAATCTTAAACCTATCTCTTTCTTCTGCTATTTGGCTGGTTTTTGTCTCTTCTTTAATCATAGATTTTTTTTCTTCCACAATCTTGGGTTTTCATAGTCTAATAGGTATTCTGAGTTTAACCGCGCTGTTTTACTTAAAACGCTTTTTCAAAAATACAACCATCAATCTATTTATTTTAACTCTAGCCGCTTCTATCTGTATTGGCATTTTTCAGCTGTTTTTCTTTTTTTTATTTGAAAAGAGTTTTCGGATTACTTTTTCTTTTTTATTAACTGATTTCTTTTTGCTTACTTTTTTAGACGGTCTTTATGCTCTTTTGGTTTTCTCTATTCCTATTTATCTCATACAATTGGCAAATCAGCAAATAAAACTCATAAAACTAAAAAAAGCCCAGGCAAAAGAACAACAAGCAGAAGAACAAGAAAACAAAGAATATAACAAAGATAGCCTTGAGCATAATAATACAAATGCTATAGTTTTTGATACAAAAACAGAAAAACCCCAAAAAAACAAAAACATCTCAGCTGAAGATAGTTGATTCTTCTGTTTTTGCCTTAATTTATCCTTTTGTGTATAAAGCAAATAAACCTTATCATTTAAAAGACTTACCACAAAGTGAAAAGTTAAGATTATTTTTTAAAAGAGCTTCAAAAAAGCAAAACAAAAATACAAGAAATGGCGAATTAGGAATCACTGCATGCAAGACAAAATTATTGATGGTAAAAAAATAGCCGAAGAATTTTTAACCAAGCTAAAAACCAAAATTTCTCAATTAGAGCCTAAAAAGCCGACTTTAGCAGTTATTTTAGCAGGTCAAGATACAGCTTCTAAAATTTATGTGCAAAGCAAAAAAAAGGCCTGTGTTAAAGTCGGCATCCGTTCTTTAGATTTATTATTTAAAGAAAATGTCAAAGAAGAAAAACTACTGAAAGAAATCGATCTTTTAAACCAAAATACAGAGGTAAACGGAATTTTAGTTCAACTGCCTTTGCCCCGCCATATTGATGCTAATAAAATTATTGAAAGAATAAACCCTGACAAAGATGTAGACGGTTTGCATCCTTACAGTTTAGGACGTCTTTTAAGAGAAGAACCGGGGTTTATCCCCTGCACTCCTCTAGGCATTAAGCTACTTTTAGAAAAAGCAAATATTGAAACTGCCGGCAAGCATGTAGTTATCATAGGAAGAAGCCTTTTAGTCGGAAAACCTCTGGCAGCTGTTTTACTTCAAAACAAAACAACAGGCAATGCTACAGTTACTGTAGCCCATTCTAGAACTAAAAACTTGGCGGAAATTACCAAAACTGCAGATATTCTAATCTCAGCAGCAGGCAAGCCGCAGTTAATTACAGGCGATATGGTCAAAGACCAAGCGGTGGTAATTGATGTCGGAATTAATAAGCAAAACGGCAAAGTAGTAGGAGATGTGATTTTTGAGCAAGTTATTAAAAAAGCTTTTAAAATTACGCCGGTGCCAAAAGGGGTGGGTCCTATGACAATTGCTCTTTTAATGCATAACACCTATCAGGCATTTGAGCTACAACGAAAACAATCAAAAAATTAAACAATGGTTTATTAAACTAAAAATTTATATGAAGTTTAGAAAAAACAAAAAAAGTTCAAACAACAGAAAAGTTCAAAAGAAACAGAAAAATCCTAAAGGGTCAAAAGACCAAAAGGCAAGCAGACAAAAATCAAATACCGTTTCCGGTACTGTCAGCATAGCGCACAGAGGCTATGGCTTTGTATCGCCTTCTAACAAGCAGCAATTTAAAGAAGATATTTTTATTCCCAAAAAATATTTACAAGGCGCAGCTGACGGCGATATGGTTTTAGTTGTGCCGAATGAGCAAATTTCCCCGAAAGGGCCGGAAGGCAGGGTTATTAAAATCCTTAAAAGGAAACATTCTACATTAGTTGGCATTGTTATCAGAAATTCAGCGCATCCAAAATCCCCAAAATTTCCCTATACTGTCTTTGCTCCGCTTTTAGGCAAACATAAATTAGCGCGAATTTCCTCTTCTAAAAAACTGCAAATAGGCGACCGCATCTGTTTAAAAATTGTTAACTGGAATTTAGAAGATGAGCCCTTGGAAGGGACTTTTTCACAATATTTAGGCCATATCAACGACGCTTCTACAGACATAAAAGCAGCTGTTTTAGAATTCGGGCTAAGTGAAAATTTTTCTGAAAATGTAATTCAAGAAGTATTGGCCTATCATCAGGAAACTATTAATAAAGAAAGCAAAAACCGCAAAGACTATACTCTTTTAAACACCATTACTATCGATCCGACAACAGCTAAAGACTTTGATGATGCCCTTTCACTGGAAAAAGACCCAAAAGGCCATTTTCATTTAGGCGTACATATTGCAGATGTATCTTATTTTGTGCCAATCGCCTCTGAACTAAACCATGAAGCTTTAAAAAGAGGCAATTCCACTTATTTTCCAGGATTCTGTCTGCCCATGCTGCCGAAAGAGCTTTCCAACGACCTTTGCAGCTTAAAAGAAAATGTTTTACGCCTCAGCATATCTGTCATGATGGAATTTGATGGAGATGGAGAACTGATAAATTACCAAATCCAAAAAGCTACGATCAAAAATAAAAAACGTTTTACTTATGAAGAAGCTTTTGCTGTTTTACAAAAAAAACAAAAATCTGATTTTTTTGAAGAGCTGCAAAATATGCAAAAGCTATGTCTTTTGCTTAAAGAAAAACGCAAGACCAGAGGTTCTATTGAATTTTCTTTACCCTCTGCTGAAATCATTGTAGATAAACAAGGTGAACCTCAGAAAATAAATTTGGTAGAATACGATATTTCCCATCAATTGGTAGAGGAATTTATGCTCAAAGCCAATGAACTTGTAGCCGAGCATTTAAAAAAACAAGGCAAAATGCTGATATATAGAACCCATGAAAAGCCTGATCCAGAGGCTTTAGACAGTTTTTTTGAACTTGCCAAAAGCCTGGGATTTTCTCTTCCTCCCAATCCGGGCCATAAAGATATCCAAAAACTATTTCTAGAAGCCCAAAACTCCCCTCTTTTAAGCCAGCTCTCTATCAGTTATATCCGCAGTATGAAACTAGCAGTTTATTCTCCTGAAAACATGGGACATTATGGACTGGCTTTGGAACATTATTGCCATTTTACCAGTCCTATTAGAAGATATAGCGATCTTATCATCCACAGGCTGCTTTTTAATGAAGAGCAAAATTTGGACCTTCATGAAATAGCTGACAAATGTTCATCTGCTGAAAGAAAAAGTTTCAAAGCAGAAATGTCTGTTGTAAACTTAAAAAAATTAAGGCTTTTACAAAAACTGCAAAAACAAGATCCTAAAAAAACATATAAAGCCGTAATTAGTAAAATAAAGCCTTATTTTATCATATTTGAAGTTACCGAACTTTTTTTAGAAGGCTCTGTCCATTTATCAGAGCTAGAAGATGATTTTTATATTTACGATCCCTTTGAAGATGCTTTAACAGGAGAAGATAGTAATCATAAGTTCAGCTACGGCGATAAAATCAAAGTCAAACCTAAAAAGATAGATTTAAAATTTTTAGAAGTACAATGGCGAATTTTCTAGAAACAAAAAAAAAATCTGCAACTGATCAATGCAAACATGAGCAAATAGAGCCCTCGTATCGAAAAATACCTGTTTGTTTTTATCAAAACCCTGACACTATCAAACTAGCTAAAGATTTGTTGGGAAAATATTTATTCACCAATTTTCAAGGTAAAATTACCGGCGGAAAAATTGTAGAAACCGAAGCTTACCATGGGATTCAAGACCGAGCCTCGCATTCTTTTAGCGGAAAAAAGACCAAACGCAATCAAGCTATGTACGAACAAGGCGGCATAGCCTATATTTACCTTTGCTATGGCATGCATCATTTATTCAATATAGTCACAGGCTATAAAAATGATCCTAAAGCTGTGCTCATCCGTGCAATTGAACCGATCTGCGGACTTGAAACTATGCTCAAAAGAAGAAAACACAAAACGGTTTCCTTTACCTTAACTGCAGGCCCCGGCAGTTTAGCCCAAGCTTTGGGACTAAATTTAAAACACAATAAAACTACCTTAACCGGCTTTAAAATTTGGCTGGAAGATCCATTAAACAATCCCAGGCTACAAATTACCGCCTCATCCCGCGTAGGCGTGGCGTATGCCAAAGAAGATGCGCTTTTACCCTGGAGATTTAGAATCAAAAATAGTCCTTGGTGTTCAAAAGCCCGTTAAGCCTTACTTTTAAATAAAACCATAGCACAATTGTTTTGATTTGTTTACAATGAATTTGAAAGGGTGGCTTTTTATGGAAAAATGTTTTGTCTCCATGAAAAAATATTTTGTTTCAGGATTGATTATTTTACTGCCGGCTGCTATTACTATCTGGATTTTAGCTGTTATCGTACGTTTTTTAACCAAACCTTTTACTAATGCCGTAGTCAAATTTTTATCCGGTCTGCAAATTCACGATTTAGGTTTTGGTTTTTTATCGCACAATGAAATTATCTATTATGGCAGTCAATTCATAGTTTTAATTGTGCTTTTGCTTTTAATTATTCTTTTGGGCTTTATCGGCCATTCTTTTTTTATAGGCGCATTATTTAAAATAGGTGATTTTTTTATAAAAAAAATACCGCTGGTCAATAAATTTTATAAAACTTCTAAAGAAATTGTCCGCACGCTTTTTGTTACCAATAAAAATTCCTTTTCCCAAGTTGTGCTATTACCTTTTCCCCACTCGGAATCTTATTGCCTAGGTTTAGTGGCTAGGGAATCGCCAGAGAGTTGTTTAGATGAAGAAAAAGAAGAAATGGTATCTGTATTGGTGCCGACCACTCCCAACCCGACAACAGGATTTATTTTACTTTTTAAGAAAAAAGACTTATTTTTTTTAAATATGAAAAGGGAAGAAGCCATCAAATATGTGGTATCATGCGGCGTTATTGCTCCCAAAAAACAGCAATTATAATAATTAACTAGCCCTCCCTAAAAATAGATGTTTGAGCCGTAAGGCATAAGGGAAAAAACAAATAGAAAACAGACATTAAAAAATAACAAAGCAAGCTTTATGCTAAAAAAATATTTTATGACAGGGCTGATTATCTTATTGCCGATTGCGCTGACCCTGATTATTTTGTTCTTTTTATTTCATTTTTTCACTTCTCCATTTCTGGGTATTATGAGTGCTTTTTTAAGCAAATTGCAATGGAATTTGCCGCAACCTGTTTTAACGTTTATAGCCCGTTTATTTATCTTAACCGGATTTCTTGTTTCCATATTTTTACTAGGTTTGTTGGGCCGGCTTTTTATTTTCAAAAAACTTTTGCAGGCAACTAATAAGATAATGCTTAAAATTCCTTTTTTAAGAGGCATTTATCACACCATTCAAAATGTTACCGACTCTTTGCTCTCGACTGAAAAAAAAGCTTTCAAAAAGGCCGTGCGTTTTCCTTTTCCTTTTAGCAAAAGTTATTCTGTTGGATTTGTATCAGGAGAAGTACCTGAAGAATGCAGAAAACATCTTAAAGAAGATTCCGACCCTATTTTTATTCCTGCAGCTCCCTATCCCATAACAGGCTTTATGTTATTTGTACCCAAGCATCAGATTAAAGATATTGATTTAACTAGAGAAGAGGCGGTACAATTTATTATTTCCTGCGGATCTGTTGTGCCGCAGCATAATTATAAATCAAAGCCTCTGCCGGATTTAGAAGAAAAAAAATAATATTAATTTAAAAATAAGAATATCAATAACAAAAATAAGGAACAGCGTTTTTTCTAATTTAAATCAAATTTTCACGCTGCCAATTTATATGAAAGTTGTTTTTTATACTGTCAAGAAACCTTTTGACAAAGTAATAAATCTGATCAAGTGCGCCAAAGAACATTTTGAAAGCCAACGGCCGCTTTTATTTTTAGTTTCCGATCAAAAAAGCGCTGAATTTGTAGATCATATTTTATGGCAAAACGCAGCTTTTCTTCCCCACTGTATTTCGGAAAGCATTACTGATGAGCTAATTGTTATTGCTATAAAACCAGCTCAGCAAAAAGAAGCGATAGCTCCTTTAAACCAGGCAAAACAGATTTTTAATTTAACACCCGAGCCGATAAGGCAAAATTTTCAAACAATTTATGAATTTGACGATAGCAGCAATTTACAAAAAAAAGCACTTTCCAAAAAAAAATTTATATTTTATCACGGTCTAAAAATTCAAATTGAAGCAAAATAGTTGTTTCTTTATTTTTTTCTGATTATAATTACGTATCTTTTATATAAGGAGAAAATTAGTCTTATGACCCGCATTAGCAAACAACAAGAAAGAAGGCACGTTAGCCCTAAAAAAAGAAAAAAAATAATTACCAAAAAAACCGGTAAGCTTCCCGAAAAAGGACCCAAGCTACATGTTAATGCTCTTCAAGAGCAAGAAGTTTATGCTTTTATACCTAAAATCAAAACCAAGAAATTTCTTTAAAATAATAGGATAAATCAAACTATGACAAGACATAAAAGTTATGGCAAAGCCAGTAAAAAAGAAAAAAAACGCAATGTTTTAAAGCGTTTTGAAAGGGTTGAAGTATTAAAAGAATTAGGTAAGTGGATTCCTGGCGAAACTAAAAAAGTAACAGGATTGCCTAAAACGCCTGTTGAGCAGTGAAAGTTTTTATTTTTAACCGTCAAAAAGCTTTTTCAATTAATTCTTCTCTAACCCAAAAAGCTGTATTTTATTTCCTTAAAAAAGAAAAAGTTAACAGTTCAGAGGTAGCTCTTTATTTTGTAACTAAACGCGAGATCAAAAAATTGCATTTTAAATATTTTAATGACAATACTAGCACTGACTGCCTTAGTTTTCCTTTGGATTCCCCTACAGAAAAAGGCTTTTTGGGAGAAGTTTTTATTTGTCCGCAAACAGCTTTAGAGTATGCTAAGAAAAAGCGGCTTAATCCAAAAGAGGAAGTGCTTTTATATGTTGTGCATAGTCTTCTGCATTTATTAGGATTTAAGGATTTGCCTAAAAAAGAAAAAATTCGTATGCGCAAAAAAGAAAAAGAAAGCATGGAATTTTTAAAAACAAATTTATTAGGTTTGATTAAAGATCAATGGGCATAATTTTTTCTTTTTTGTTTTTTTTATCAGCATTATTTCTTTTTTCCTTTTCAGGGGCTATTCTGCTGCTTAAAAAAAAACAACTTCAGCATTTTGGGCTAAAAAGCAATTTCTTTTCTACTTTTGAAAAACAATTTTTAAATTTTGCCAATTTTGAAAACACCTTAATGCAGATGCATTTGGCAGGTATATTTTTTGTATTTACAGCTATTTTATGTTTAGTAAAATTATCTTTTTTGCCAATCTTTCTCAGCCTTTGCAGTTTTTTTATTTTAACCTATTTAACTTATTTAACAGTGCTAATCTGGCCGCATCAGATTTTAACTAAAATTACATCTTTTGCCATCTTTCATTTTTATCTGCTTTATCCCTTAACTGCTCCGTTATCAATTCTTTACAAAAAGCTGCACAAAAAATCCCTGAGAAAGAATCAGGATAAAATAACTAACAAGCTGAAGCATCTTATTTTGGGCGAATACGATGAGAAGCTATTTTCCGCACTTTTTACTTTCCATGAAAAAGATGCCCGGGAAGTGATGGTTCCTAGAATCAATATTTTTGCTTTACCTTTAAATACCTCAATAAAAAAAGCTGCCGAGCTAACCTCTCAAGAAGACTATAGCCGTATCCCGATTTACAGAACTGATTTGGACACTATTATTGGTTTTTTTATGTACAAAGATTTACTAAAAATTTTTATGCAAGCTCAAAAAACGCCTTCATTATTAGACGAACCTATAGAAATTCTTTTAAAACCGGTAATTTACGCCCCTGAAAACAAGAAAATAAATTTTTTATTTCAGGATTTTAAAAAGAAACAGTCGCATTTAGCTATTATAGTTAACGAATATGGCAATACCGAAGGGTTAATTACTATCGAAGATATTTTAGAAGAGCTGGTAGGAGAAATTAAAGATGAATATGATTTAGAGGAAGAAAAAGGCTTTTGGAAACTGCCCGGCGGCAGTTATATTGTAGACGCCCAAACCAGCATTATTGACATAGAGAAAAAAATAGGTATTCAGATTCCTCACAGCCCCGAATATGAAACCATTGGCGGTTTTTTATTTCAAAAAGCCGGCTCTATCCCTCAAAAAGGTTGGTCTTTATGTTTAGATGAATTTGAAATAGAAGTGCTTATTTCATCTGAACGCCGTTTAGATAAATTGCGACTGATCCCCCTATTTGAAAAAAAAGAAAGAATTGCAAAAGAATAGTTTTTTCTGCAAAATAACTTGGATTATAAGGAGTGTTTTTTCATGCGTCGAGCTATTTGTTTTACAGAACCCAAACAAGTTAAAGCGGGAGAAATCTCAACTTGGAAATTTGTCTATACAGCAGCTTCTAATTTAGCGAGTGGTGCTCTTTTAAAATTTGATCTGCAAAGCTGCGGCAGTCCTCAAGAATGGGAAATTCCCCAAACCAATCTTAAAATCAAAAAAAATCTGATTTGGGCAGAACTGCCTAACAAAAAAAATATAGCGGCTCATTTCCTAGAAGATCCCAAAAATTTAAGCGCCCAATTTGAATTTATTTTACCGATAGATTTAAAAGCTGGAGAAATTTTTTGCATTTACATAGGAACTCCTTTAGCTTCAAAAGATAAAAATGGCAATCGCGCACAATTATTTGTAACTCGAAAAAGAACTTTTCTTCTGCATATTGATCCTAAGGGCAAGGGAGAATATAAAGAATGTGAAAATTTTCATTTAGATGTTAAAGGCAATGTTCTTAAAAATTTAAAAATCATATCTCCTTCAGTTGTAGCTAAAAATCGGCGGTTTGATATCCTAGTTCGTTTTGAAGATGCTTTTGGTAATTTAACTGGTCTGGCTCCGAAAGATTCCTTGATAGAGCTTTCTTATCACAACTTAAGGGAAAACCTAAATTGGAAATTATTTGTTCCGGAAACAGGCTTTATAGCCCTTCCCAACTTATATTTTAATGAAGAAGCAGTTTATAAAATCCAACTGAAAAATTTAAAAACTAAAGAAACTTATTTTTCTGCTCCGATTAAATGTTTTGCCGAATCTAATTTAAGTTTATTTTGGGGGCTATTCCATGGAGAATCTGAAAAAATGGATTCTAAAGGAGCCATCGAAAGCTGTTTAAAATATTTTAGAGACGAGCAAGGCTCTCAATTTTATGCTACATCTTATTTTGACAGTGAACAGGAAACTTCTTCTGAAACCTGGAAAAACAGTTTATCCCGCGTAGCTGAATTTAATGAAGACGAACGATTTGTAGTTTTTTCCGGGCAAATTTGGCTGGGTTCCGCCAAAGAAGAAGGCGTCAGACAATTTATTTATGCCAAAGACAACCGCAGTCTTTTACGCAAAAAAGATTTAAAAGCTAATTCTTTAAAAAAAATCTACAAGACGACTTCTAATAAAGATTTAATTTCCGTGCCTATGTTTACCATGAACGAACAAACAGGGTTTGATTTTAAAGAATTTAATGCGGAATTTGAACGAGTAGCTGAAATATATAATGTTTGGGGCTGTTCTGAAACGACTAAAGAAAACAATTTAAAGCCGATTTCTGGCAAGTTAACTAAAGAATACAACGAAGGATCCCTACAAAAAGCTCTCAATAAAAATTGCCGTTTTGGTTTTATTGCCGGCGGACTGGATGACCGCGGTATTTTTAATGGTTTTTATGAAAGCGAACAAAAACAATATGCTCCAGGGCTGACTGCTATTTACGCTATTTCTCAAACTAGAGAAGCTTTATTTGAAGCTTTATATAAAAGAAATTGCTTTGCAACGACTGGCGCTAAAATTATTTTAGACTTTAACATAGCAAACATGCCAATGGGCAGCGAGCTCTCTACCCAAAACAAACCGGGGCTTTTATATAACCGATTTATTACAGGATTTGTAGCGGGGGAAAACAAACTCAAAGAAATCACTATTTTCCGTAACGGAAAAGTATTTTCTCATTTTAATCCTAAAGACAGTTATTTTGAATTTACCTTTGATGATTCTGAACTTCTCAGCAAAATAGCTTTAAATTTAAAGGATAATAAACCGCCTTTTATTCATTATTATTTAAGAGCAGTTCAAGAAGATGGCCACATAGCTTGGGGCTCTCCGATCTGGATTGACGTAATGGAAAAAGCGGAAAATCCTAAAAAGAAAAAATCGGGCAAACCTAGCAGTTTGCCCGATTTGAATTAAGAAAAAATATTTCTAATAGTTAAAAACTATTTACGTCTAGTACGACGCTTAGTAGTTTTTCTAGCTTTAGTTTTTCTAGCTTTAGGCTTTTTAGCTTTAGTTTTTCTTTTAGTAGTAGTTTTTCTTTTAGTAGTAGTAGTTTTTCTTTTTTTTCTTTTTAACATAAGGTCCTCCTTGTTTATTTTAACCTTTAATTATCCTATACTTGCATGTATATATTTATTGCAAATAAAAATTTTATTTTTTTTTAATTTTTTTTTCTAAAAACTTATAATTTTTATAATTAAAAAATTACAAGTTCGAGCTGTTTTTCCATACAATTTATATTTTTAATATTTTGCATAAAAATGTATGAAACTTTTTGTTTTTCATTTTTTTTTAAAAAAAAAGTCCTTTAAAAAACTGATTGTTTTTAAAGAACTTTCTTTTATTGTTTGATGTCTCATTAAAAAAAATTAACCAAGCATTTTTCTTTTCCATCGGTACAGGATATAAATACCAGAGATACCGAATAAAAAGTAAACCAAGCTATCGATCCACTCGCGACCGAAAATGAAAGAAACCAGGTTTAAATCCCAGAATCCCCAAAAAGCCCAGTTAATACCGGCTAATATTAATAATGCTAAAGCAATCTTATCTATTTTTTTCATAATAACAACCCCTTCACATGTTATTCTCTCTATATCACATTAACTCAAATTATTTATTTTAAAATCAATACAAATTTGTTAAAAATTCAATAAATTTAATTAAGCTAATAAAAATTAATAACTTAAAATATAAATAAAATTATATTAAAATATGAAAAAATAGTATAAATAATTTGAACCTCCCTCGCCTAAAGGCGAAGGATTCCTGGTTCGTGGCTCCGAGCA
>CAYXMS010000006.1:48849-50424 GCA_964466185.1 uncultured bacterium | reverse complement strand
TAAGTAGCATGAAGCAAACAACCTAACCTGTCCAGTTTTTGGGGTCCACTACAGATTTGTGTTATAAATGTATAAAAAACAGGACAAATTATCCTACTTGGTTTACAAAACACTGATAACACATTTTCCGTATTAGCAACTGTAACAAGTGGTTTTATAAGATCAGTCATAAAAAAAATATTATTTTTATAAATTATTTAATTAATTAAAATTATAACTCAATATTTATCAAACTACAATATTTAAAAAATACATTTAAATAGTATTAAAAATTTAATTACAAAATTACTTAACCAAATATTTTATAAATTCTTTTTTGTGAAAACTTCTGATTCAATCAGGAGAGAAAACAAATAACAAATATTTTAAGCTACTATCGCTAAACACCTTACGTTATATGTGTTATGAAAAATATAGCTTTAATTTACAAATAAAATAGTGTCTATCACATAGCTTACCATATGATTTAGCGTCCAAAATATCGAAAGTCTGTGTTAATAGAAAAGATGAAATCTTTTCTAACTTGTTTCATTGATAATATTTGCCAAAAAAACACATGACAAATTCTTACTAAAGAAATTCAAGCCGACCGCATCCATCTATTTTTATCATTAACGCCTGCTGTAGCTATGTCCGAAGCCATTAAAAAAATTACTTAAAGGTATAAAAATGAGCAAACTTTTACTAGTTTTTCTTAAATTAAGACGGCTTTTTTGAAAAAAATTCCTGATTAAATTTTTAATTAAGTATTAAAATCACTTTTTTAACTAAAAAATTTTATAAGCAATTAATAATAAATTAAAGATAATTTGTTAAAAAAATTGCAATTTATTATGAATTAATTTTATAATATTAAACTATTATTACATATAACATTTTATATATGTATATATAAAAAAACTTTAATAAATAAATAAATAAATAAATAGGTTAAAATATGTTATCAATAACTTCAAGAATGCCTTCTTTTGAAAGCATTAAAGATTCTGTTAAAATTAGTAATATTAAAGAAAAAACATCACAATTATCAAACAAAGTATTATCAAGCAAAGTAAAAACTATTGCACTTGCAACCTTAACATTACTGGCTACTTTAGGTTCAACTATTGCAATCCATGCAGATCTGTTTTTTAAAGCACAGCCTAAAATAAAAACCGGAGCAATGATTATAACAGCAATCAATGTAATTGCTTTAGCTGTTTTAGGTATGACTACTTATTATCAACATAATAAAAAAATTGCTGCTGCTAAACAAGCTGCTACTGCTGAAGCTAAAATACCTGATTCTATTAAACCTGTTATTAAAACTGCTATTTTGAAAATAGTTGCTGATACTGCTGCTAAGGGTACAAGACTTAGTGAAGCTAATAAGACTGAAATGTTTGCTGCTGCTACTGAAGCTGCTAAGGCTGAAATTGCTGCTGCTGAGGCTGAAATGTCTGATGCTTACATTACTGTTATTAAAACATTGAATGCTGCTAAAGCTGCTGCTGCTGAAATTGCTGAAGCTGCTGCTGCTAAAGCTGAAGCTGAAGCTGAAATGTTTGCTGATGCTGCTAAAATGTTTGCTGAAGC
>CAYXMS010000006.1:0-48749 GCA_964466185.1 uncultured bacterium | reverse complement strand
AAGCTGAAGCTGCTGCTACTAAAGCTGAAGCTGCTGCTACTAAAGCTGAAGCTGCTGCTACTAAAGCTGAAGCTGAAGCTGAAGCTGAAATGTTTGCTGATGCTGCTAAAATGTTTGCTGAAGCTGAAGCTGCTGCTGCTGTTCAACAAGAAAAAAACGTGAACGTTCCTAAAGAGAACAGTGTAAATCGACTAACAAATTGGCTAGCATCTTGGTTTACTAGAAGCTAAGCTTTTTTACTGTTTAAAATTGCACAATTTTACCGACCTACTTTCTATGGTTTTAACCACATAAAGTAGGTCGGTATTTTTCTAGAATTTGATCAAAAATTGAAGCTACAATTTAAAAAAAAACCTTAAAATTTCATATTGTGGTAAACAGCATCAACATCTTCGAGATTTTCTAAAAAATCAATTAATTTCTGATTATTATGCTGATGTTCTAAGCTACATTCGACTAAATTTTTAGCCAACATATCCAAAGAAGCTGATTCTATAGGGATTTGTGCTTTTTCTAGAGCCTCTTTCATTTTAAAAAAATTTTCTGGAGCTGTGGTAATAATAAAAGAATCGTCTGTTTGATCAAAGTCATCCCCCCCATTTTCTGTAACTAATAAAAACAGTTCATCTTCTAAAGCATTTTTCTTTAAAACTTGAATAACGCCTTTTCTTTCAAAATTAAAAACTACGGAACCCGACCTAGCGATAGTACCTCCGCATTTATTGATAGCAATTCTAATTTCGGAAGCTATGCGATTTTTATTATCGGTTAATATTTCCACAATAATTCCGACACCTCCATATCCATATAGTTCATAAATCATCTCATAGTAATCTGCCTGATTGGCAGAGGAGGCTTTTTTAATATTGCGGGCGATATTTTCCTGCGGAAAATTATGGGCTTTGGCTTTTTGCAAGACCATTTTCAATTTACTATTAGTCTGGGGATCCGGTCCGCCCTGTTTGACGGCAGAAATAATTTCTTTAGACATTCGTGAAAAAAGCTTACCTTTAATTTTATCGGCTTTAGCTTTTTTATGCTTAATATTCGCCCATTTGCTATGTCCTGCCATAAAATTTCTCCTTTACAAATTTTCTCTTAAAAATTTTAGCTTGTTTGTATTGCAGAAATTTTTTCTCAGCTTCTTTAAAAGCTTTAAAATGAACTTGTCTTCGATTTTTTACAATCTTCATTGGATAAACATAATGCAGCATTTCATGATAAACCACAAAACAAACAAAATAATAGGGAATTTCCGAACTATCTAGCAAACTATTAATGCGTATTAGTTTCAAATACTGATTAAAAGAGCCGAAAGTGATCTGGCGGTATTTTTTATAAACCGGTACTTTTTTCCAAGTGATCAGCAGATCGAGCTGATTTTGAAAATAGGTTTTATTTAAAAAAACAAAAATCTGCTGCAGATTAAAAACCTTTCCTGCAGGCTGCAGCTTTACAGGGCAGTTATTGATAAAATCAGCAGGCCTGGGTCTTGTACAAAAATCATGGGAACTATAACAATTATAATTGTTTAAGTTTTGTTCAGTCTGCTTTACAGTTTGTTTGCAGTTTAGATTTTCTTTATAAAAAATCTGTATTTTATCCTGCAGAAATTGCTCCAAATATTTTTTAGGATTGACAAATTCTTTTTGTAAATTTTGTTTACAATCCTGTTTTCCAAACTTATTTTTACCATCAAACGCATTCAAAACCCAAGCTTTTAACGCTCTTAGCTCTTTATCTGTAGCCTGCAAAAAAACGCTATGCAAAATCAGCTGCCAGGAAAACCATTTTTTTTTTACTTTAACTAAAACACAGCGATTGTTTTTAATTACTAAATCCATTTTTGTATTGAATAATTTTTGCAATTTTTCTTTGAGTTGACAAGGAGACATAGCACAATTTGGCATAAAAACAATTAGGTTAGCTTTTTAGGATACACAGGCGGCTTTTTAACAGTTTTGCGAACTGCTCTAAACATCCTGAAAGGATGAACCTCTAATGGTCTGCTCATATCGACCAATGCTTGCAAATGATTCATTAAATTGTGCAAAACAGGCATAAAGGGTGCAACTGAAAACTTTGTTTCAAGTTTATGTTCTTTAACAAAAAATTCGCCATCTATAATTTGAAATTCCCTCTCAACTTGCTGATCAAACATTTGTCGGTTATCAGCATCTGATTTTATAACTTCAGTTACAAGACAATTTAAGCCGATTAAATCATCTACCAGCAATTTAATCTGCTTTAGACCGACAACCAAAAGAGTTTCTTCTTGTTGTGCTTCAACAATTTCCAACAAATCCTGCTGCAGCTGATTTAAAGAGGGGCTTTGATTAATTTTTTTTGTTTCATTCATATCAAGTGCATCTTCTCCAAAACAACTATTTAACATTAAAACAAAACTCTTAGCTTGTTCTAATATAAAAGCTTCTAGCTGAATACCATGGCCGGTTATTTTGAGCATCTCTTGTGGAGAATCTCTTAAGTTTAAACAATACCCATTGTGCCACCAGCTGACAAATTTAGGGAAAATTGTTTCTAAGGCAGAAATCATAAAGCCATACGTATCATTGCCGGTATAAATACCTATAGAAGACAAGAAATCCCAATAAGCATATGGGGTATAATAATCTTGATCAGCTATTTTATACCTGGATATTTGTTCGCCATTTTCCGGCTGTATTTTTTTCCATATATTAAGATCTACACCTTCTTCATCTAAAAAATCATGGTCCGCCAAAAAAACCTGGTTTTCCTCATCCAAAAACATATTTTTAGGTTTGACATCCCCATGTCTAATTTTTCGTCTTTCCATTCTATCCAAGACAAGCGCAATATCCAGCAAAGCCTGAACGGAAACTTTTAAATGCTCAAAAGATTTACTAATGTCAGGAAGACAACAGATTTTAGAAAACCCAAAAAGAGTTCCACGATACCATTTTTGTCTATATTCTATTTTACATCTATATTTGTAGTTTTTACCTGCTCGCAGATCTTCTGGAATGCACTCATCTTTGTCCAGTTTTTGCAGCATATGCGATATGCTCTGCAAGGTCCGCACATGACTATAAGCCGGCTCTTCTTCAAAGGGTAAAAATCTAATTGAAAGCAAGTTATAATCTTTTGCTACATGCTCATCAGGCAGATAATCTAACATTAAAAGAGAGTGTAAAAACAATTTAACCGATTCTTCACTTTTACTTCTGCCTATAGCGCATTGAGCAACTTGTAATTTTACAAAATCTATAGCTGAAGCAAAATCTTTTAAATTATTACAAGAAAAATTCAAAACGGCGATTTTTTTTATTTTTTTATAGGTGCCTTCAAACACTTCATGCTTATAACATACAGGAATAACCTTGATACACAAAAATTTTCTACCGGGGATTAAGAAAAAGGTAAAGGGAAATCTTCTCTCAAATTCCTTTTTAGAAAAGCGTTTAATCATATACAAACATTCAAATATTTCATTTGTATTGATAAGATCAAGAACAAAACGGGATATATAACCAACTTGTTTATGCAGATGGGAACATAAAATCGGTGGAAAAAAGGGTGCTAGAGATTCATATAATATGCCATGCAGTCTGTTTTGGCAATAATCTTCCCTACATGCATCAAAAGATTGCAGTTTACTATGGCCTATAATAGTAGAGTCGCCAGACATATTATAAAATAATTATTTTTTATTAATTTATTGGAAAAAATCTTTTCTTTAAAAAGGAACAAATACCATGTTTTTCAAAAAAAACGGAAACTAGTTTAACATAAAAAAGTTCAAAAAAAAAGCTAAAAAATTGTTAAAGTTTTTTTTGCATCATGATTTTATCTAGATAAGAACCATCCGGTTCTTTAATGAATTTTTTTTGGCGGCCGAATTCTTTGAACCCCAATCTTTTATACAGATTAATAGCAGGATTATGCTGATACACTTCCAAATGCAGAAACTCCAAATGGAATTTTTCTTTAGCCAATTGAAAAAGTTCTTTAAGAATTTTTTGACCTATTCCTTGGGATCGATACTCTGGAGCTACAATAATAGCAAAAAGAGCATGATGGGAAATTTTCTTAAAAAAAGACAGATACAGATTGGCCAGCCCGACTATCCGGCCTTCAATTTCAGCTGCTAAAACTGCCTGCTGTCTGACATAGCTCATCCATAATTTAACAGCATCTTTAACTTCTAAAGAACTATACATTGGAAACCAGCGCAAGACTCCTTCTTCCTGAAAAAGACGTATTAAATCTTTGGTATCGTCAAAAGTAGCAAAACGGATATGAAGACTTTCTATATTCATTTTTTTGTAAAAAAATGCTGGAACAAAATCCTAGCTAAATATTTATTTTTTTCTATTTTAATATAATTTTCCTGAAAAGCAAACTGCTGAAAATGATTTTTTTCTAAAAGGGCTATAAAAGGAGAGCCTGTATATACTTCCGCCACTAGCGCTTCTAGGGAAACATAGTTTTCAGCCAAATTCATAATATTTTTTAAAAGATCAGAACCAATGCCTTTGTTCCGTTTATGTTTATCTACAATCATATAAAAAAAAGGACTGTGAGAGACTTTTTTATAAGGCATCAAAAAAAGCGTGGCGATGCCTACCACTTGATCTTCTAAAATAGCAGTTAAAGAGACCCGAAAACGCGAAAAACCAATCCAGTTATCTGCAAAAAGCTGGGCTTCCTTTTCGGAGGCAATTGGGAAATAAGGCCAGTTATCGTGATCTTTTAGCCATTCGGCTAAAATCTTGCCATCTGCCATTTGAGAATATCTGATCTGCAAATTCTGCATGACCTATTTTCCCCCAATTTTCTTTAAGTATGCATCGACAAATTCATCAATCTCTCCATCCATTACAGCCTGGATATTGCCAATAGAAACCCCTGTTCTGGTATCTTTAACCAAAGTATATGGTTGAAAAGTATATGAGCGGATTTGCGAGCCCCAGGCAATGTCTTTTTTCTCACCGGTGATATTTTTCAATTTGGCTTCTTTTTCTTCTTCCTGTTTTTGATACAGTTTAGCTTTTAGCATTTTCATGCATGTTTCTTTATTATGCAGCTGGCTGCGCTCGCTTTGGCAAGAAACAACAATTTTACTTGGCAAGTAAGTAATTCTTACTGCGGAATCGGTTCTATTAACATGCTGGCCTCCTGCTCCGGAAGCTCTAAAAGTATCTATTCTCAAATCATCAGGATTGATTTGAATTTCCAAATCCTCATCTAAAATTGGGATTACATCAACGGAAGCAAAACTGGTATGTCTTCTGGCATTGCTATCAAAGGGCGAAATGCGCACCAGCCTATGCACGCCGGTTTCAGACTTGGCATAACCAAACGCATAGGGCCCATCGAATTTAAAAGTGATGCTTTTAATACCGGCCACTTCTCCGTCCAGTTTATCCAGGATCTCCACCTTCCAGCCTTTTTTAACTGCCCATTTATGATACATGCGGGCCAGCATAGATACCCAGTCGCAGGATTCGGTTCCCCCAGCGCCGGCATTGATTGATAAAAAGCAGCTTTTACCATCCATTTCTTTAGCAAGCAGCTTTTGCATTTCCAAATGTTCCAGCTCTTTTACCACTTTTCCGACTTCCTTTTCCAGTTCTTGCAAAAAATCTTGATCATTTACTTTTTCAGCCTCCGGCAACAACGCTTTCAGATCTTTTAAGTGCTGTTTAATATGCTGTATCGGTTCAATAATAGATTTAAGATCAGAAATTCTTTTTAAGGTTTTTTTTGCCTGCTCTGCATCCTGCCAAAAATTTTCTACCGAACTGGCCTTTTCCAGTTGTTGCAGTTCTTTGATTTTTTGATCCAGGTCAAAGAAACCTCCACAAGTCTGAAATTCTCATTTCTAATTTAGCCAAATCCACAAAAACCTTCCTTTTTCTTTTGTTTTAATAAATCTCTATTTTGCGCCAAAGAAAAAAAAATCTCGAGGAAAAAAGCTTTTTTCAAAAAAGAGTTTTTACTTCTTCTTTACTTTTCTAGTCTGGATTCGTATAATCTTCGTTCAATTAAAATTTTTAACAATTCTTTCAGGAGGTTTTAAAATGCAAATTAGCTTACAAGGTATTTGGAGTGGTATAAAAAGCGGTGGTGTAGTTACTTTAGAAAAAGGTGCTCAATTGGCAACTGCTGTCAACAATTTGGCAATGCCTATTTTAGGTAAAATACCTGCTTTAGGTGCAGCTATGGCAAGCAGTCCTATTATTAGCGGCTGTACAATTCTAGCATCAGCTACTGCTTTAACTATAACTATTGCTCTTTTAGCCAAACATTTTATAGGTAAAGCCATTCAACAATAAAAACAAGATACAATAATACTTTATATTGTGATTTTATATTTAAAGAACGACATTTAAAAAATGTCGTTCTTTTTTTTTAAAAAAAAAGAAGAATTTGTTTTGACTATTAATTCCTCATCAAGCTAAAACGTTGTTAGAAGATTGTTATAAACTTTTTTTATATAAAAGGAGATTTTTATTATGCCAGCTAAAAAAAGCAAAAATACAAAATTTATGCAGCCCATGCGCATCAGCTCAGAACTTGCAGCTGTGGTAGGAAAAGGTCCAATGCCAAGAACTGAAGTTACTAAAAAACTGTGGTCTTATATTAAAAAAAAGGGACTGCAAGATAAAAAGAACAGAAGAAACATCAATCCTGATCCTGCTTTATCTAAAGTTTTTGGTAGTAAAAGACCTATTAACATGTTTCAAATGACTAAAAAAGTAAACAATCATCTTTCTAAATAAATTTTAAATTATTTTTTTTGAAAGAAAAAACAAGGCCTTAAAATCATTCTTTTGATTTTAGGGCTTTTTTGTTATTCTAAAAGTTAAAAAAAGCTAAAAGCTTTAAAAAATTAACTTTTTTATATTATTTTTTTTACTCTCTGAAAATTAAGAGAAAGGAACAAACAATGGCAGATCCTTTAATTTCTTTGATTTTTTTAGCGGGAGGCAAAGGAGTGCGTATGGGCGGCTCTTTGCCCAAGCAATATTTACCTTTTTTAGGTAAAAAATTAGCTTGGCACAGTTTAGATTTTTTCTTAAAAAGACCGGAAATTTCTGAAATTATCGTAGTCTGCGAAGAAAATTTCCAAAAATCTTTTCAGGAAAAACATCCCCGTATCATTTTTGCAGAGCCAGGAAAAAGGCGTCAGGATTCGGTTTTATCGGGTTTTAAAAAAACAGCTTTTACCTCGGATTTGGTCATTATCCATGACAGTGTACGCCCTTTCATTAATGAAAAGGCCTTTTTAGAACTGGTTAAAATGAGTTTAAAATATGGAGCTGCGACTTTAGGCTCCAAAGTTAAACATACAATTAAACAAATAGAAAATGGCTTTGTAGCCAAAACACTGCAACGGGACAATTTATATGAAGTATATACTCCCCAAGCTATCCTGCCTGATCTTTTAGATCGCGGCTTTAAAATGATTTCTCCTGTTCAAACCATTACAGATGATGTCTCGTTAGTAGAAATGCTGCATATGCCGGTAAAAATTGTCGAAGACAACAGCTTTAATGTAAAAATAACTACTCCTGCAGATTTAAAATTAGCTGAGAACTATGTCCAAATACAAACTTAAAATTGCCTACGATGGAACTTGCTATAGCGGCTGGCAAAGCCAGAAAAAAGCCAATACTATCCAGCAAGCTTTAGAAAAAGCTTTGGCTGTCCTATTAAAAAGGCAGACTTTTCTGATTGGCGCTTCCAGAACAGATGCCGGCGTACATGCTTTAGAGCAAACAGCCCATTTTCAAACAGAACATGAAATTCAAAACCTAAAACGGTTTTTATATTCTTTAAACGGCCTAATCAGCAAAGATATTAGGGTGAAAAAGATCGAACCGGCAGACGATAAATTCCATGCACGCTACTGTGCCAAGAAAAAGACTTACCATTATCTTCTATCTTTAGGCACGCATCAAGACCCGTTTGAAAGGCATTTTTTCACTCACATCTATCGCAAGCTAAATTTAGATATTATGCAAAAAGCCTGCCGCTATTTTCTGGGCAGACATAATTTTTCAGCTTTTGCCAATAAATCCAACGAAGGCTGCGCCCGTACTAAACCGGTAAAAAACCTGAGCAAGCTAGAATTTGTTCAAATCAATAACAACACTTATCGTTTTGAACTGGAAGCCGACGGTTTTTTATATAAGATGGTGCGCAATATTGTAGGAACCATTATTGAAACAGCTTCCTACAAATTAAACTTAGAGGATATTCCCCGCATTTTAGTCTCTAAAGACCGCCGCCAGGCCGGCATGGCAGCGCCTGCTAGAGGGCTTTTTCTGATAAAAGTCCATTATTAAGCTGTTTAAAAGAAGTAAAATGTAAAATATCTTTTCCGACACTCTGCATTTGCGGATGGTCTGGACTGCAGATTAATACAGGCACTATGCAGCAAGAGTCCCTTAAGGCTTTTAAGCCTCTGATGGTATCTTCAAAACCGATCACTTTTTCCTGGGCTGTTTTTCTGCCATACAAGTTCAAAGCTTTTAAATAACCGTCGGGAGCAGGTTTGGGCCTGGAATAATCTTCTCTGGTTATCCAATGGGGAATATTTTGCAAAAGAGGATTTTTCCGGCGTATGGCATCTACCAATTCTTTTAAAGAATGAGTCACCACGCAGCTTTTTTTACCAGTTTCACCGATTTTCATCAAAAGCTCTTTCACGCCTGGCATTAGATCAATCTCAGTAGCTATCAAAAGCTGCATATACAGCTCTTTTTTCTTTTGATACAGCTTTTTCCAGGGAACATTTTTTAAAGGGGGAAATTGTCTGTATATAGCATTTTTAACAGCTACATCATCAGCATGGGCTAAAGAACAATAGTCGGCAAAACTCCAATCCAATTTTTGGTCATAATGCGCCAACATTTTCTGATAGGCTTGAAAATGCAGTTTTTCGGTATCTACCAAAAGCCCATCAAAATCAAACAGTAAAAAATCAAAAATATCAAACCAAGACATTAACAAAACATCCTTTAGTTGCTTATTAGTCTATTACTTACTCACTCTCCAAATCTAAAAAAAAGCGCTGGCGCTGCATCTTTTTTTTAATCAACTTATGGGCATTTATATTTAATGAGAAAACTCTTTAATTAAGCTATCAATTTCACCGACTCCTATTTTAGTAGCTAAAACTTCCCCTGTCGAGCTAAATAAAATAGCTGTCGGCATGGCCATAATTTTATATTCTCTGGCCAAGTCCAAGCAGCTGTCCACATTAACTTTTAAAACTTTTACTTTGCTGGCAGGCAAAGTTTCCAAAAGAGGAGCTATTTTTTTACAAGGACCACACCAAGTAGCATAAAAATCAACAATAATAGGCAAAGAGCTTTGGCTTAGCTCTTTTTCTAATTGCCCTCTAGACTTAATCTCCACAACTTGGACATTTTGATCTTTTATATCTGAAACAGTATTAAGTTTATTTAGCTTATTTTCTTTACAGCCAAGGCTTTCTTTCGTTATAGAAGCCCTTACATTATTTTCTCTGAGATAATTATCTTTTTGAACCCTTTGCAGATTAGAATTTTCCCCTTTTAATTCTAAAGGAGTAATAATATTTTTGTTTTTTTCTGCCAGCTCATTTTTTTGTTCTATCTTAATATTTTTTTCTGTCTGATTTTTGTCGGCCAACATGTGGACTTTTTCTAAAAAACAACCATGTTCAATAGAAAGCGCAGCCTTAACTCCAGAAGCGGAAGCTAAAATAGCCTGCTTTATAGGATAAGCTGTGATATCGCCTGCTGCAAATACGCCCTCTACAGAAGTTTTCTGGGATTCATCGACTTTAATAAAACCTGTTTCATCAAGTTCTAATTTTTTCTCAAACAGTTTAGTATTAGGCTTTAATCCAATAGCTACAAAAACGCCGTCTACTTTTAGCTTTTCTCCATTATTTAATAGCAAACTATTCAAATGCTGTCCATCTCCCAGAATTTGCTTGATTGCTGTTTGATATAAAACCTGCACATTATCCTTGGCCAAAAGAGCCTGTTTCTGCTTGGGCTCAACTGTCGGCCTAAAATCTTCTCCCCTTACAAGGACATATATTTTTTGAGCCAGATTGGCTAAAAAAGAACTTTCTAAAACAGCAGACTTACTGCCGCCGACTACAGCTACTACTTTATCTTTATATAATGAACCATCGCAAAGAGCACAGTAAGAAACGCCTTTATTGGCATATTCCTGTTCTCCCGGGACGTACAAATGTTTACTTTCACAGCCCATAGCGATCAAACAGTTATTGGTCAAAATAGTCTTTCCGGAACTATCCCAAAAGCCTTTGATTTGTATAGTAAAAGGTCTTTTAGAAAAATCAACAAAAGTAGCTTCTTTTTCTAAAATCGTACAACCGGAAGCCAAAGCCTGCTCTTTTAGTTTTTCAACCAATCTGCTACCCGAGATTTGCTTTTCAGAAGGCCAGTTTTCCACTACATCAGCTTGTGAAATGGTACTGCTTTGCTGTCCTGCTACAATAATGGGCTTTAATCCGCTGCGGGCTAAATATATACCTGAGCTAAGGCCGCTGACGCCGCCTCCCAAGATTACAACATTTTCAGCTTTTATCGGCTTTTCAGCCTGTTTCTGTTCAGTTTCCGTTTGTGCAACAGAAATGCTTGTATAAACAACAAGCAATAAAACCCCAAATTCTTTTAATACCTTAAACATAAAAGCACCCTGTTAACTTATTAAATTCAAAGATTTTTAATTTCAACGCTTTTAAGATAAGCTATTAAAGGTGTTTAAAAAAAGCTCTTTTAAAATAAAACAATGTTTTTCCTTTTTTCAGCAAATTTATTGCCTAATTTTATATTTTTTTTATTTGAAAACAACCTTCTATAGTATGTAACATAGGCGACTGTTTTTTTTAACAAACTATAAACCTACTTATTACTCATATTGGCAGTTTAATATTATTAAAAAGACTTTATAAGTTTTAGTTTTTAATATTTAGCAAACAAGTTTAAAATATCTTTGTATTATAGATTAGATTGATTTAATATACTATTTTTTTAAGGTAGCATATGCTTTTAAAAACAAATTTAACCCGTTCGCCTCAAAGCAACCATTATTTTAATCATTTTTTCTGGTTTTTCTGGACTGGAAGTTTATCTTTTATCAGTCTGCTTTTTACCCGCAATTTACTATTTTCTGGAGAAGCTTTTTTATTTTTTGCTTTAGAGGCTTTGTTTTGCGCTCTATGCTTTTATCTTTTACAAGCCCGTTTCCCTCCTGTCTTTTTTAAGACAGCCTTCTGTTTGCTTAGTTATTTGTTTTTAACCCATATCGTCAGTTTGCTATTAAGAGTGCTGATGGATACTGATTTGAATTTTTTAAAGACTATGCTCTTTCAAGATAAACTGAATAATTTTTTAGTCAAAATGAGAGCGCTCAATATATCCAACACTTATTTTTTAACTATTAGTTTATTTTTGCTAAGTTTTCCCTGGCTATTTTATTTTATTTATTTTTCCTTACAAAAATTATCTGTTAAGAAACAGCCACCTTTCACACTTAAAACTGTTTTTACAGCTTTTTCCATTGTTTTCATCTTATTTGCCAGCTTTGATCTTGGTATCTATAAATGCAGTTCGGAACCATCTCATAAAAAGCTTATTTTATCTTCTATTTTCAACTCTTTTAAAATAGCTTCTTTTTCTAAAAGCGCCTATTTCAAAAATTTTTCTAAAATCCATTCCAGAATATTCAGGCACAAACTTTCTACCGATTCAAATTTTCCAACCTTTATCAATTCGCTTCCGCAGAACTCTCTTTCCAACCAATCAGTTTCTCCAGATCCTAAAAAATTAACTCAAAATATTAAATGTCAAAAAAAGCCGCCTATTTTTTTATTTGTAATCGAGTCTTTCAGACAAGATGCTATAAATAAAAAAGCAGCTCCTTTTTTAAAAAATTTTAAAAAAAACAATTTCTCCTGCCAACACTCTTATGCCAATGCCAACTGTACACATATGGCCTGGTTTTCCATTTTCTTTTCCAAACTACCCTGGAATTGGACAAACCCAAAAGAACAGGGAGCCTTGGCTTTAAAGCTAATGAAAGAGCTAGGCTATAAAATAGAAGTTTTTTCATCTGCAGAACTAGCTTATTTCAATATGAAAAAAAAAATTTTTGGCAAAAACCTAGAGCTTACCAATGTTTTGGAAGAAATAACTCAAGACCCCAGTTTTCAAAGAGACGCAGCAATCTTCAAAACTTTAAACCAAAAAAAATTCCAAGACGGCACGCTTTATATTATTTTTTTAGATACCCCTCATAACGAATATTCCCACCCTTCAAAGAACAACAAATTCAGTCCCACAATCAGTTCTTTGAACTATTTAAAAATGGCTCTTTTACCGAACCAACAAGCCAAACTTTTAAAAAACCGCTATTTAAACTGCATTAATTATTTAGATGAACTTTTCCAGAACTTTTTTACTAACTTAAAAAATAGCGGCACCTATGACAGGTCTTTAATTGTGATTTCTGGAGACCATGGAGAAGAATTCTATGAACACAAAGCTTTTTTCCATGGTTCACATCTATCTGATGTACAATTACAAATCCCTTTAATTTACAAAATACCTTTTATCTCTCATAACCTAGCTAAAAAATTACCTTCACAAACCTCTCAAATTGATATTTTTCCAACTATTTTGCATTTTTTAACAGGCAAACATTTTGACTGTCTAGAAGGGCGATCGATTTTTTTAAAAGCCGGCAATTTTAAAACTAAAGATATAATTATCTCTTTTAATCAAAACGGCGGCGCAGACCCTATAGATTTTGTTCTGCAAGAACAGATAGAGTCAATCACCCCTCCTCCTAAAGAAAGAGGCTTGAGCCATGAGGCACAACAGAAACTGGTTGATTAGAGGCACAACAGAAACTTTATGCAGAAGTTAATAAAAAATTAAAAAATAAATTTAACATTTTAAGGTTTTTTTTAACTTAAAAAAGCAAAATCCATAACTTAATTTTAATAATTAATTCTATTTGATTTATTTAACTCTATTTTAATTAAAAATATTTTTTATACGTGACAAGATCTCAAAAAAAAGGTATCATTTTAGCTAAAGAATTAACAGTGGGTTTTTAAAGTGTTCTTCAAAAACCAGGAGTTTTATGGCGGACAGCGACACTCAATTTAAAAGTCGCTTCCGTGGGTTTTTATGGCCCATTTACAAGCACGAACTGTTTAAGTTTGTGCCTATGATAGTTCTTTTCTTTTTGATCTCATTCAATTACCACCTTTTACGCATTACCAAAGATACTTTGATAATTACAGCTCCCCAAGCTGGAGCTGAGGTTCTGCCATTTTTAAAGGTCTGGGCTATTTTACCTTCAGCTATTTTTATGACCTATTTATTTACCCGGGCCTGCAACCGTTTTTCCAAGGAGCATATTTTTTATGCCATGACCTTGATTTTCCTAACTTTTTTTATCATTTTCACTTTTTTCTTATATCCTCATAAAGAAACTCTACAACTGGACAAAACAGCTGATTTTCTGCAAAAACAGCTGCCAGAGGGAATGAAAGGCTTGATTTCCATTATTCGTTACTGGGTATATGCTTTATTTTACATTTTTAGCGAGTGCTGGAGCACAATTATGTTCTCGGTAATGCTCTGGGGATTTGCCAATGATGTAACAGCTGTTAACGAATCTAAACGATTTTATCCGCTTTTCGGCATAGGCATCAATGCTGCAGGCATTTTTGCCGGTCAGTACAATTTTTTAATTGCCACCTACATGAAATCCCATAAAATTTTTTTATATCCTCTATTTTATCTATTTGGCGCTAATAGTAACTGGGACCAGACTCTATTTTCTTTTATGTTTACAATTATGCTGGTTACACTTTGCGCTTTAGCCGTCTATAAATTTTTACATATTTATGCTTTTAAAGAGCGCAAACACAGCTTTTTTGAAAAAGACACTTTGATAAAAGGCTCCAAAAAACAGGCCAAGTCTTCTTTAACTGAAACTATCAAATATGTGCTGTCTTCCAAATATTTGCTTTACATCGCCCTGATTGTAGTCTCTTACAATATAGCCATTAATCTAACCGAAATTTTATGGAAAGCCGAGATGCGCCAACTTTTTCCTTCCCCTTCTGAATATACGGCATATATGGGGCAGATTACTTTCTGGATCGGCATTTTAGCGACTTTTGCCTCTTATTTATTCTCGGGCAATTTTATTCGTAATTTTGGCTGGAAGGCAGCAGCTTTAATTACGCCCCTGATATTTTTAATCATGGGCACCGGATTTTTCTATTTTCTTTTTTCCAAAGAATATTTTTCCACATCCCATCTTCTATTGGGGCTAAGCCCGCTTACTTTAGCGGTCTTTTTTGGCTCTGCCCAGAACATTTTAAGCCGTGCTTCCAAATATACAGTCTTTGACGCCACCAAGGAAATTGCCTTTGTGCCTCTTTCTGACGAAGCTAAAATCAAGGGCAAATCTGCAATCGACGGCATAGGCTCCAGACTCGGTAAATCCGGCGGCTCTTTAATTATGCAGATTTTGCTTATCTTTTTCCAAACAGCTATCGCCGCCTCTTCGATTATCTTTATTATTCTTTTAATTTTAATTCCTCTTTGGATAATCGCTGTCAATCGTCTCAACAAACAATTCCAGCAAGAAAGCAAGACAAACGTCGCCTGAGACATTTCTACAGCCAAAATCTCACATTTTCCTATTTATCAATAACGGCGTAATACCCCTGGCTTTAGCCATAGGAAAAATGGCAATTGTAAGTATTTGAACCTCCCTCTCCTAAAGGCGAAGGATTCCTAGTTCTTAGCTCCGAGCAACCTCGGTAGAAATCTAGACTTACCAAAGCACCGACGGCCAAATTTTTATCAAAATACCTAATCAAGAGCTTGCTAAAATAAAATAATTATTTTATTTTATTTGGACTAAAAAAGGAGAAACTCATGTTTTTTAAATCTTTTCAGGCTATTTTAACAGGTTTTAGTGTCCTGGCATTTAACTATCTTGCAGCAGCAGACACTGTTGTTTTAGAATCTACAAAAACACAAACTCCAACTGAAAATTTTGTTCAAAAACGTATTCCATCAGAGCAACCATTTCTCAATTCCAACACCACAAATGAGCTGCCCAAAAAACAAATTATAGACAACCAAAACAATACAACAACTGCTAAAGCAGAAAACCAAGAAACCAGTCAAATTAAAGATTTTATAATTTATCCTTTTTTTCACAAATTCGAAGATTTAGCGCTTTTAAAAACAGAAGAAGCGCTAATTATTTTAAATGACCATTCCCGCTGGATAGTACGCAATTTTTCAGCAGAAGAGCAAGAACTGTATAAACAGGATCCCTGGCAGAAAAAAGACGACATTCGCATTATCAGCAGAACTGCTTTTGACCGCCGTGGAAATTTCACTTTAAAAAATATGCGCACCGGCAAAACATATCCTGTGTACTTTGACACTACTTCTTTAAAAAATGCCAAAACCCATCTGATTGAAAGGATTGATTCTAACGGATATTTTGTAACTACGGAAAACAAAATAGACTGGGAAATTTTTTGGACCAATTCCTGGACTTCTTGTTTATGGAGACCTTTTGACCGCATTTTGATTAACAAAGGCGATTGCGCTGATAAAAATACCTATTTGATGATCAACTTAAACACACAAGAAGCGGTGAATGCAGAAATAATTCAGTGGAAATAATATTTTCATTCAACACAATTACGTGCATTGTTCTTTCCCTGCTTTAGCTAGGAAAGAACAATGCCATAAAATTTTCAACTTTAATTTTTCAGCTATTTATAAATGTTTAAGCTAAAAAAGGAGCAAGAAAGAATGACAGTTTCAAATGCAGTTTTTAGGGGATTTTCTGCCACGGACAAAGACGCAAATTTAGCAAATGCCGAATATCGTACGGAAGTCATAGTACAAGATAGGAAGGGATGGTACTTATGGGGAAAGGATTTAGCATTGGCAGTTTCTTTTAAAACAGCAGATATTGCGAAAAATACCTTTAACTATTTATTACCTCGAAGCACATCTGAAGCAGCCTGGGAATATGCCCAACTTTCTTTTATACAAAGAATGTTAAGACTGGCTCTTTTTAAAACGGCAGATGGCAAACAATATGTTTTTGATACCCGCATTCCTTTAACTTCAAGGCATATCAAAGGGGTGCCGCTATCTTTGGTCTTTGACATGGTTTATGCTCCGATTAACTGGCTTAGTTTTAGACAATGCAGAAAAGAAAGCTACGATGCTTTTAGAGCTCAGGCTGCCCGATCTGTTTTCACAGGCTTGGGTGCAGAAATTGAAAATATACGAACTGAAGATGGCATTGAAATAGAAACGATGATTTTTCGTGCTAGCAAAATGAAAGCGGAAATTGAAAAATTAGGCGGCAAATGGGAAAAAAGAGATGTCGATGGCGAAGGCCTTTGCCTGGTTATTATACCGCCGGATGAGGGTGTAGAAGAACAAACAGCATGGGACCAGTTTTATCAAAAAGCCCTCATGCCTATGTCCAAAGGCAGAAAAGCAATATTTTGGCCGAAACAGACTATTATGGATGAGGGCAAACTAAAAACAGTTTTTATTACTTCCAAAAATGCTCATTTGATTCCCGATATCGATACACAAGCTAAAAAAACCAATTTGGTCTTTTTTTCTGAAATTGCCATTCCCATGACTATGAGAAAAAGAAGAATTGCTTATTGGCTGGGACAAGGGCTGGACGTTGCTATATATAATGGCCATGGTATGGAAGCGTGTGAGGGTGTAGCATCGGAAGAAGCATCTTATGAAGATGCCTGCGCTGCTGCAGATTACATATTTAGCTTGAAAAAAGCTGACGGCACTTCAGAATATGCTCCTGCCAGGACATGGGTTTTTGCTGCCTGCGGCGCGACTTTCAGCGGAGCTATGGTGGTCAAACAATATCATGAAAAGGGAATTAACTGCTTTTTTGAAGCTCCTCCAAAGTCTTTAAAAGCCGCTTTTAATTCTTATGACTGGCAAGCGCAAAGAATAACTTCTGTTTTACTTTCTGTTTTTTCTTTATTTTCCTTAAAACTAACTAATTTAGATCTTTCTCGAGAAGAAATTTTAAATACTTCCGACGATATTTTAAAAAGAAAATATGGTGAAAATATCGACGGCTGGGATGTAGAGCAAAAATTTTTAGCTTTGAAAGAAAAACAAAAAGGCCGCGCTTTTTTTATCGGTATTGAAGGCGATCATCTATCTTCGCCAGAAGGAGTTAGATCTCTAGCCCAAATCATGCAAGGTAAAAAAGAAGATCAAAAGCATGTCGTGTATAAGCATTTCGATCCCAATATGGGCAGGCAATCGCATGTAGCCGATGGCTTTAGGGAAGAAAGTTTTCAGGAAGATATTTTAACAGCTATACATCAGATATAGAATTTATCAAATACGCCGTAAAACCCATTTTTTTAAGACAAGGATATAAGGCGCTTGCATTAAATTTTTATTCCATACTAAACTATTTTTCGCATGTAATAATTAAGCATATAAAAGTTAATAAAAGGTCATCGATAAGTTGGTTTAAAGCATGGGCATTTTTTTTAACTTATAAGACTTGAGAGATCAAGCGAATATTATTTGAAGCTAGAATCCCATGTTCTTTAGATGTTGAAACATGTTAAATAATGTCCTTTTTATTACAAAATTACAGTTTATAATTTTAAAAGGAGCTTTAAATTATGAAAATTGATGAAAGGTCTTCGATCTTAGAAAAAATTGAGTGGACCAAAAACTCCAACAATTTTTTTGATCCTGAAAATTCAAATAATGCAGATCCACAAGCTGAGTGCTGCGTAAACACTCCTCCTCCTAGCCCTCCTCCAAGTCCTCCTTGCCATCCGATATATCCAGATTCTGATATGGAAACCACCAAAACTTTGCCGCCGTCAACCAAGTGCTAATTCTTTTGAATAAAGATTTTATTTTTTATGGAATATAAAACCAGGTTATACCAGCAGCAAAACGCAGCAACAATTTTATCTATAGGAGCTGTTTATGCAGTGCTTTATAAAATTGAAAAATCTAAATATAAACTGCTGCATATTACTAAAAAACTTGCTTTTGATATTTTATGTAAAAAATTGAAAAATTTACCGTCTGAGGTTAAAGATCTATTAGAAGATAGCTATGATTTTTTTGAAATTGATTTTAGTTCTATTGCACCGCCCAATTTAAGAAGAATCTTCATTGATTTAACCAACATTTGTAATTATAAATGCAAAAATTGCTTTCATATGCAGGTTAAAGGACCCGGACTTGCCAGTGAAAAGGTTTTAAATCAACTGACTAATATTCCCTCGGACGAACAAACAACTTTAGCAATCTTGGGAGGAGAACCGTTGTTATATCCGCGGCCAGCTTTTGAAAATTATCTTCAAAAGTGGGCAGCTCATTTTAAAAATGTCTCTATTTATACCAATGGAAGTTTGTTAGATGCAGGATTAATTGATTTATGCAAAAGAAATAAGGTCAATATTCATTTAACTTTTTATGCAGTAGCCAAAGACAAACATGACAGTTACACCGGAATGCCGGGAGCTTTTGATAATTTGCAGGAAAAAATTCAATTGTTAAGAAAAAATGAAAACCGTTTTGGTATTGCCCTAGTTTTAGATGGTGATGATATGGCTTTATATCGCCAAAAAAAAACCATTTTTACAGAAATGCCACTGTTAAAATTTGTTCGTTTTGTTGAAATCCGCCGTCCAAACCTAGCCTGTTTTCAGGATGTTCCTTTGATTGAAGCGAAAAAAAGTCTATATGCTGCAAATAGCCGTCCTATAGGTCCGGTTGAATTAAACGGGCTTTTGACCAATTTAAAGTACCATCCCTGCCATGCGGGTATCATTTCCATTGCAACTGATGGTAACATTTATAACTGCCCGATGGATCAACATAAAAGTTATGGAAATTTAACTGAAATTGATTTCAACAAAGTAGATCTTTCTGATTTATTAAACTGGCAACGGCCGTTAAGCACCATGCATACGGCTTGTGCTCAATGCGAGTTTAATTTTTTATGCCGTAAGTGCGATTATGTTGATAAAGTAGCTACAAAACTCAAAAAAGTTAAGACACTAAAAAAGCCATTTTTTTGCCAATATAATCCAGAAAAAGGAATCTATGGCTAAAAGTTTAAATATTTTAAAGTTAAATTTCGCTTTTTTTAAGAAAAAAAACTTTTAGCAAAAAAATTTGTAAAGGCTTTGTCTAAATTTCTAAGCGTTTGCTGCAAAACAACGCTTGATACATCGTTAAGCCAGCTCAAGTTTTTGTCCTTTTTTAGCTCTTAAAAGTTCGCTAGTTTTGTGATAGTTAATCTTCTCCTGTTTTTCGTAGTATGCATCGGTTCGAATTTTTAAAAATCTATTGTAAACAAATCTAGAGCAGCCAAACGAATGAGCAAGCTAATTTTTCTGCTTTTCTGTTGGGTAAAATCTATATTTATATGCGGAATTTACAATTTTCATGTTAAAATAGTCATGTAAAAAAGAGATTTGATGCAAAAAGAAAAAGGCGGCTTATATACCCATAGCTAAAGCTAGAAGCATTACGCCGTCGTTGATAAATGATTCTCAAAATTGTTTTCTTTTTAGAAAGATGGTAGTCTTTTTTATAAGACTGATCTATATGTAAAATTTAAAAGCATGCAAAAGAGATCCGGGGAGGGTTTTTTATGACTAAAAAATCAATGGATGGCAATACAGCTGCGGCGCATATCGCTTATGCTCTTTCGGAGGTCTCGGCGCTTTATCCGATTACCCCTTCTTCCAACATGGGAGAATCTGTAGACGAATGGGCATCACAGGGCCGGAAAAATATTTTCGGCAGAACTGTTTTAGTTTCGGAAATGCAATCTGAAGCAGGGGCTGCCGGTGCTTTGCATGGGGCTTTGGCAGCAGGGTCTTTTGTTTCTACCTTTACTGCTTCCCAGGGCTTACTTTTAATGATCCCCAATATGTACAAGATAGCCGGAGAAATCATGCCCTGTGTTTTCCACGTCTCTGCCAGATCGCTGGCAACCCATGCTCTTTCTATTTTTGGCGATCATCAGGACGTAATGGCTGCCAGAGCAACAGGCTTTAATCTGCTTTGTTCCAATTCGGTGCAGGAAGCTATGGATCTGGCACTGGTTGCTCATCTAGCGTCCATTAAAAGCTCTTTACCTTTTGTCCATTTTTTTGATGGTTTTAGAACCTCTCACGAGATACAGAACATTGATGTGATAGATTATGAAGATATTAAACAACTGATTGATAAAGAAGATTTAGAAAAGCACCGCAAGAGGGCTTTAAATCCCGAGCATCCTCATATTCGGGGAACTGCGCAGAATCCGGACATTTATTTTCAGGCAGCGGAAGCTGCCAATTCCTTTCATGACAAGGTAGCAGAAATTGTTGAGCAGCAAATGCAGAAGGTATCCAATCTGACAAAAAGAAACCTTTCCCTTTTTGATTATTTTGGGGATCCCGATGCTGAAAGAGTAATTATTATGATGGGCTCGGGTGCGGAGACTGCTGAAGAAACCGTTGAATATTTAAATAAGCGGCAAAAAGCCAAAGTCGGTCTGATTAAAGTCAGGCTATATCGTCCTTTTTCCAAAAATCATTTTTTAAAAATTTTACCCAAAACAGTGAAAAAAATAGCTGTTTTAGACCGCACCAAAGAAAACGGAGCTTTTGGCGAACCGCTTTTTGTTGATATTTCCGCTATTTTAAAAGAAGCTGGGCTTAACGACAAATTGGTTGTCGGCGGAAGATATGGCCTTGGTTCGAAAGATTTCCGGCCGCAAGATGTCAAAGCTGTTTTCGATAATTTAAGCCAAAACGAGCCGAAAAGCCATTTCACTGTAGGCATTAACGATGATGTGACTTACCGTTCTTTACCAATAGGAGAAAAGATCAATACCGAACCTAAAGACACCATACAATGTAAGTTCTGGGGGCTTGGCGGAGATGGTACGGTCGGGGCTAACAAAGACGCAATCAAGATTATCGGAAATCATACCGATCTTTATGCGCAGGGCTATTTTTCTTACGACTCTAAAAAATCTTTCGGCATTACTGTTTCCCATTTAAGATTTGGCAAAAGCCCCATCAAATCTACTTATTTGGTACAAAGTCCGGATTACGTTGCCTGCCATCAGGCATCTTATGTCCAAAGATATGATCTGTTGGAAGGAATCAAGGAAGGCGGCATTTTTGTTTTGAACTCTTCCTGGACCATGGAAGAGATGGAGAAAAAACTACCGAACAATTTAAAACGCACGATTGCTGAGAAAAAGTTAAAATTTTATAACATCGATGCTGTTTCCATTGCCCGCGATGTAGGTCTGGGCTCAAAAGTCAATACAGTCATGCAGACTGTTTTCTTTTCTCTGAGCAAGGTTCTGCCTTTTGAAAAAGCAATCAGCCTTTTAAACGATGCTATTAAAACTACCTATGCGAAAAAAGGCTCTGACATTATTATGAAAAACCAGAAAGCAGTCAAAACAGCAGAAGAAAAACTGGTACAAATCGAATATCCCGAAAGCTGGAAAAACCTCAAAGATGAAGACCAAAAGGCCGAACAGAACAGGCCTGATTTTGTTAAAAACATCGCCGATGTGATCAACAGACAAAAAGGGGATACGCTTGCAGTTTCCGCTTTTACTCCCGGCGGTATTTTCCCTCCGGCTACTTCGCAGTATGAAAAAAGAGGGTTTGCCACTGTTTTACCACAGTGGTTCTCTGAAAATTGCATTCAGTGTAACCAGTGTGCTTTTGTCTGCCCTCATGCTGTTATTAGGCCGGTTCTTCTTACAGAACAAGAAAAAAACAAAGCCCCAAAAGACGCCAAATTTATCAAAGCCATGGGAAAGGGCATGGAAAATTTATATTTTGGTATTGAAGTATCCGCCAAAGACTGTACTGGTTGCGGCAACTGCGTAGCGATCTGTCCCGGAAAAAAAGGCAACAAAGCTTTAGCTATGCGGCCAAAAACAGAAGAAATGGAAAATCAGCTGCAAGAAAGGTTTGATTATGCCCAGAAAGCTTCTAATAAACAAACCTCTATGGACAAATTAACTTTAAAAGGCTCCCAGTTTAAAAAACCGCTTTTAGAATTTTCCGGCGCCTGTGCTGGCTGTGGAGAAACTCCTTATATAAAACTGATCACCCAGATGTATGGCGAAAGAATGATTGTAGCCAACGCTACTGGATGCAGTTCAATCTGGGGGGGCTCTGCTCCCTCTTTTCCTTATGCTATTTGTGCTAATGGCTGCGGCCCTGCCTGGGCCAATTCGCTATTTGAAGATAATGCCGAATTCGGCTTTGGCATGTTTTTAGCTATTCATAACAGAAGGCAAGAGCTACGCACATATATCCAGCAGGCTCTGCAGATAGGCGTAGATAATAAACTAAAAACACTGTTTTCCGACTGGCTAGAAAAAGCAGAAGATGGAGAAGAGAGCAAAAAACTCTCAGAACAAATCAAACCGCTTTTAGAAAAAAACAAACCTGCCGGAGCTTTATTAGAAATTGTTAAAAGACAAGATCTTTTAACCAAGCCTTCTCTTTGGATCGTGGGAGGAGACGGCTGGGCCTATGACATCGGCTATGGCGGACTGGACCATGTCCTAGCAACAGGGGCAGATGTGAATATTTTAGTGCTCGATACAGAGGTTTATTCTAATACAGGAGGACAAGCTTCTAAAGCCACGCCCATGAGTTCTGTGGTTAAATTCGCAGCCAGCGGCAAACGCACAGCTAAAAAAGATTTGGGTTTAATGGCTTTAACTTACGGACATGTATATGTTGCTTCGGTTTCCATGGGAGCTGATCAAAACGGGCTAGTCAGAGCGCTTAAAGAAGCCGAGAGCTATAAAGGGCCGTCTTTGGTTTTGGCTTATTCTTCCTGCATTAGCCACGGTATTAAAGGAGGCATGATCTATTCTGAAAAAGCAGCTAAAGAAGCAGTCGCTTCCGGCTACTGGTTTTGCTATCGCTTTGATCCCAGACGCAAAAAAGAAAACAAGAATCCTTTCCAATTAGATTCTAAAGAACCGTCTATGGAACTGGAAAATTTTTTAGATCAGCAAGTGCGTTATAACTATTTAAAGCGCACGTATCCAGAAGAGGCTAAAATTCTACATGAAGAACTTAATAAACATCTCAAAGAAAAATATCAGCAATTCAAAAGCCTGAGTGAGAAAAATATTTTTTAATTAAGTGCTGCAATTATTTTTTAAATTTAAGCATTAGCTTAATATTTTTTTGTTTTACTACTGATCAAAAATCAGAGCTTTCACAAAAAAATGCCGATGACTGGACTCGAACCAGCACCTTAACGAGTAAGAGTAGATTTTGAGTCTACCGCGTCTACCAATTCCGCCACATCGGCATAAAGATAAAAAGTTTACAGAAAAATGTTTTTTTGGGGAATCTTAAAAACCGTTCGGGAAAAAACCAAAAAAAAATTAATAAGGAATGACAACTCTTTTTTTATTATGCCGGTCATAGCGTACTTGAATAACCAGATAGGAATAGGGATGGCGGTTATCGAAATTGCGCCCTTCATTTTCTTTAAAGACTTTGATAAAAATTTCTTTATTATACCAGGGCTTAGCTGTAGTATTAGTTTTTTTCTCATAGCGCTGAAAATTTTGATATTCTTTATTTCTGTAATAGCGTTTTTCCTGTTTATAAAAGTCCTGAATTAAATGGACAATAACTTCCGGTTTATCTTCATAGCCTTCAACATAAAAATCTACTTCTGCACCGATCAGGTGTTTAGAATTTTTACCCCATCTGGAGCGATCGGTATACTGGTTATGTTTTAAACAGCGGAAACCTGAAGTAATAACAACTTTTTTCCGGGTTTTTTTCTGCAGATAGTTTAAAATTTCAATCAAAATCGGATAAACGCCCTGTTTATTTGTAAATCCATGGCGGCCGTCGCAGTCTTTAAAAGTAATAATTTTATCGGGATTAGAAGAATCTATAACCGGCGGATTAATACGGCTGCCTTTACAGCGAAAAAAATCTTTGGTAATCAAAGGTAAAAAGCAAGGCTTTTCCCAAGGATATGGCGCTCTTCTTTTATGCTTAGACATTTGCATATGGTAAAAGCGAGAATCTGATCGGCGATAAATATATTCAGAACTGGCTTTGCGGCCTGTGTTTTTAGGCTTATTTTTATTTTGACAGCTACAGTTGAAAAACAAAGTTAAGAACAAACCTGTTGATATCAAAAAATTTAAAAAGCGTTGTTTTTGCAGCATAAACACAAACATAGCAAATTTTTTTTCTTTTTGCTTTAAAAAACCAAAAAACTGTTCTTTCTCTCCTGATTAAAATCAGAATTTTTATAAAAAAGAAATCCATAAATTTAATTTTACATAATTGTTAAATTTTTTATAGTGCGACTAAGGGCGGAATTGGTTTGGCTCTTAGCTATTTTTAATAAAGATTTAATTTTCAAAAGACCATAACATGACAAATGAAGCTTTTAGCAAGCTGTTAACAGCCATCAAAGATGCTTTAAAAAAGCAAAATGTAGAAGAGAGCCTATACCATATTTCCAAAACTTTCCAATTTTTTGAAGAGGAAAGACAAAATACTCAAAAGACTAAAGAAAATCTGCAAGGCCAGCTGAATACAGCCTCTTTTGAAATGGAGCAAACCTTGCTCAAACTGCACCGCTCACTTAAAGAACTTAAATTTTCTTCTGCCTATTTAGAGAGCATTTTAAAAATTACTCAAGACGGCATTTTATTCATAGATACAGACGGCTTGATCCTCAGCCATAACCAAGCGGCTTTAGATCTTTTAGAAAAAAAATCAAACGAGCTGGTCTTAAAAAACTATTTCCAGCTTTTTCCGGATGATTTTTTAGGTTTTTCCATGAAAGAAGCTCTTGATCTGGGAAAAAACTTAAAAGAAAAAACGAGCCTGAATGGCAAAAAAATCGAAGTAGAGGCTATTTTTGTATCGGATGCTCCGCAGCCTTACCAAGGGATAACCGTTCTTTTAAAAGATGTCAGCGAACTTAACCGCTTAAATGAAGAAGCGGCCAGATCTTGCCGTCTCAAAGAAATTGGCCAAGTAGCTACAACTGTGGCTCATGAAATTAACAATCCATTAGGCGGCATTCGGGGTTTTGCCTCGCTTCTTGCTAGAGATCTGGAAAACAAACCTCCCTTAAAAGATATGGCAGAACAGATCGTTTCTGGAACTAAAGTCTTGGAAAGGCTGGTTAGCAGCATTTTACATTTTACCAGACCGCTTTGTTTAAAAGCAGAAAAAACCAATCTTTCCAACCTAATCAAAGACCTGATTAAACTAATCAAAATGGACCCTACTTTTTCAGAAGAAAAAACTTTTAAGTGTCATGTGCCGGGACAAAACCTGTTTGCTTATGTTGACAACGAACTTTTAAAGTCTGCGCTTTTAAATTTAGTACGCAACGCTTTAGAAGCTGTGGATAAAAATGGCTTTATTAGCATTTCTTTAATTCAAAATAATAACCAGGCCGTAATCGATATTACTGATAATGGCAAAGGCATGAAAGAAACAGAGCTGAAAAATTTGTTTTCGCCTTTTTTTACTACCAAAGCCACAGGCAACGGTCTGGGACTGGCGGAGGCCCATAAAATCATCACCTCGCACATGGGCAAAATAAATGTCCGCTCTACCGAAGAAAAAGGCACAACTTTTACCGTTACCCTGCCCTTAAAAAAAGGATAGAAAAATGAGCATCCATAAAATTTTAGTAGCAGATGATGATGAACTTTTACGTACTTTTTTAAAAAATGCGCTAAGCAGGAAAAACTTTGAAGTGCAGCTTGCTAAAAACGGCCAAGAAGCTCTGCAGCTGTTACAAAACCAGGACTTTGATCTTTTAATTACCGACTTAAAAATGCCTGAGTTAAATGGTCTGGAACTGCTTAAATCTGCCAAGCAAGCTGATCCTGATTTAATGGTTATTATGGTAACAGCGCATGGTAGCGTAGAAAATGCCGTAGAGGCAATTAAGGCAGGCGCTTTTAACTATCTGATCAAGCCTTTTTCTTTAGATGCTTTAGAAACGTTAATAGAAAAAGCGCAAGATCTGCAAAAAATGCTCAAAGAGAATCTATTTTTCAGGGAAGAAAACCAAAAAAGCTCCCAGCTTTTAACCTATTCTCCTTATTTAGCCCAAAAAGCTAAAGACTTGGAAAAAATAGCCAAAAGCGAGGCCAGTGTCCTAATTACCGGAGAGTCAGGTACAGGCAAAGAAGTTATTGCTTCCTGTTTGCATGCTCTTTCCAAGCGTTCAAATAAGCCTTTTATTAAAGTTAACTGTGCAGCTATTCCTGAAAGTCTGATTGAGGCCGAATTTTTCGGCCATGAAAAAGGCGCTTTTACCGGAGCCGAACAAAAACGCATTGGCAGATTTGAACTAGCAGACGGCGGCACTTTACTCTTAGACGAAATTTCAGAAATACCTCTTGCTTTACAGGCCAAGCTTTTAAGAGTGCTGCAAGAGATGGAATTTGAAAGGATCGGCAGTTCAAAACCGCTCAGGATCGATGTCAGGATTATAGCTACTTCAAACCGGGATTTAAAAGCGGCTATTAACAAAAAACTTTTCCGTGAAGACCTTTTTTTCAGACTAAACGTGGTACCCTTTCATCTACCTCCTTTAAAAGAGCGCAGAAAAGACATTTTGCCCCTGGCCAGATATTTTTTGCAAAAGTTTAGCCACAAATATAACAAGAAACATAAAATTTTCCTGCCCGATAGTGAAGAAAAGCTGTTAAACTATCCTTGGCCCGGCAATATCAGAGAGTTATCCAACATTTTAGAAAGGACTGTAGTTTTAGACCGCAAAGAGCAAATATCTCCGCAGGATTTATTTTTAGATATTGCACAAGAACATAAGACTCACAAAAAAAACTCTCTTGCCGATATTTTAGAAAAAGCTGAAAAACCCATTATAAAATCTGAAATGGAAAACAAAGAGCAAATTGAGAACAGCGAAAAAAAATATCAAACTATTGCAGAAATGGAAAAAAAACTAATCTTAAGAACATTGCAAGAGCAAAATTATGCTAAAAACAAAACGGCAAAAATTTTAGGCATTAGCGAAAGGACTTTGCGCTACAAGTTAAAATCTTATAGCACTGACAAGTAATTTGCTTTAGCTTTTGATATTTAACTAAGATAGCCTTTTGTTTAGGCAAATTAAAATATCTTATGTATAAACATATGGCCAGTCTAATTTCCCCGAGAAAAAGGGAAAAGGCCAATTCTTTTTCTAAATCCCACTGTAAAACTTTTAATTTTCTTTCTTCTTCTTGCAACATCTGCTGATCTTCCATATTTTTTGCAGCAATTTCAAAAGCACTTTGTTCTTCGATTTTTTTTAGCTGATCCGATTTCTTTTTACTGGCAACTTTATGTTTTTGATTCAAGTCTTTAAGTTTTTTAACTGAAGCTATAATTGCATTAATTATTTTCTTGGAGCGAAACAAAGATTTTTTAAGCTCTCCGACTGCTGATTTTAAATTTTTATGCTGTTGCATTTGCTTTTCAGTAAACTGCTGGTTTTGCACCAACTTAAAAAATTTATCTACAGCTATTTTTAGAAAGTTTGTTTGCTCAAATTTTTGCACAAGTTTATTTTCATCAACACATTCCGGAAAATATTTTTTCTCTATTTCTTCAAGGGGCTGAAAAGCCACATTAGGAATTGCCAGACCGCCAGCTGTAGCGTTAATCAGATTTATATTTTGTTGTTTTTTATATTTGCCGAAAACCATGGCCTCTATCTGAAATTTTAAAACCGTTCTAATCGACGTGCCATGCTTATCTTTTTGCTCTGATATAAGATTCCCTAAATCTAAAGAAGACAGCTGATCTGTTGTTATAATTCCCGGCGTATAAAGACCGGTTTTGCCATAAGCCAAATCCATACCGCATAAAACAATTGGCGAACAGCCTAAAAATTCAGCTATAGCTAAAGCCTGTAAAGACACCGAATAAGCATTTTTCGGCAATTTTTTGTTTATACTCGAAACTTTAATTTTAGCTTTTTTCTCCAGCCAGCTGTTTAATTTTATACTGTTATTCTGAAAATAGACTAACGGATTTTGATTAAAAATTTGTAAAGCATCTTTGTTCAAGCGCAAATTATAGTATAAAGCAAAATCTCCCTTAACATTTTTCAGCCTGGCAAACTCTTCAAGATTAGGATCTATAGCAACAGCTATATGCGGTTCAATCCCGTAAGAGCAAAGCGCAGCAATCGCAGAGCCTCCGGCTATGATCAAAGCCCTGTTTTGTTTTTTTATTTTTTCAAGCCGGTTCTTTTCCAAAACAAGAGAAGGGCCGGCTCCGCAGATAATAGCGGGCTGATCCAAAAAAAAATTTCTTAAATAGGCCAAATTAAAAGATTTTTGCAAAAACTTTAAATTTTCTACTGTATTTTCCAAAATAAAGGGAAAATTTAATTGGTCTATAATACGGGCTGAGAAATCCATCAGCTCTATTTGCATTCTCTGTTTAAAGGCCTGAAAATTTTTATCCTCAGTCTGTGCGGAAAAAAATTCCACGCGTTTCAAGAAAAATCTAAATACAAAGAACTCTAAAAATCCAGCCTGATATTTTTTCGAAGGCAAAAGATGGATTTCGATTTGCGATTTTTTGAGCCAAAAACCGGCTTTTTTCTTTTGTAAAAAAGCAGCTATTAACAACTGATCTTTTTCTAGAATGATTATTTTCTGTTTTCTTTTCTGTTTAAGCCAATTTTTTAAAAAGTCCTCAGTCTGCCAAAAACTTTTCAAACCATAGATAAAAACTATATCTATTTGATTCTTTTGCAAACTTGTTTGAAAAGCCTGGATTTTTTGTAAAGCATCTAAATTTTTAAAAGAACTTTCAAGCTCAACGCAATATTTATGGTGTAATTGGTTTTTAAAAACAAAATATCTGAAAGCAAAATTGCGATTTTTTTGAACTAAAAGATTAAAATTTTTATCAAAAACCTGCATATCTAATTTTTCTAACTTCTTCCAACCAAAATTTATTATAACAAATTTTGATTATCTAAAACCAATTTTAGCAACTGATTATAAGATGGCAGAAAATCCCATGTTTGCCATTTACTTACACTATCTCGAAAGACTACTTTAATCTCATTTTTTGCTGCAATAGCTGTAAAATAAGCCTGCACATAATAGTTATAGCCAATTACCTGCTGCAAAGCCTGATAGGTTAATTTATCCCTTTTACATTCTATCATCAAAAGAGGATAAAGCGGATAAGACGGATGCATATTTTTACCAAACACTAAAATATCAGCTCTTCTTAAAGGTAGTTTGCGCCCCTGTAAATGAGGTAGAAGGGTCAATTCTTTTTCAACCGAAATCAGACTTTTCGGAAAATTTAATTTTTCAACCATTAAAACAATTAAATTCTGCCTGACAACTTCTTCAGGCAGAGAAAAGACCTGTTTTTGTCTGATCGGATCAAAAATTTTTCTATTGTTCAACTTGAACAATTCCCAAATCTTTGTCCGGCCGTTTATAAATGGCCTTAATTTTTTGATCCTCTTCAGAGCGATAGATTAAAAAATGATCTCCAGAGAGCTCTAATTTCATAACTGCTGCTTCTTCGGTTAGCATTTTTAAGGGCATGGTATCGGTTTTAACTATTTTATGCAGTTTATACAGTTCTTCTTCTTCTCTTAAATTTTCCTCATCGATTTGATCATTAATCTCTTCTAAAGAGGAAGGAATTTTTTCCACTACTCTGACTTTCATGGAAGCTTCTCTTTGCTCTTTAACCCGATGCGACTGGAGTTTACTTTTATACTTTTTAACCAGTTTAATCAACTTAGCAGTAGCTTTATCAATGGCTGTATAAAGATCATTGGTAGTCGCCGAAACTTTGATCTTAAAATGTAAAAACTGCATGCGCATAGAAGCGGTATGCGATCCTCTTTGTACTTTCAAAGCCACATTCAAGTCAATAATGTGGTCTGCAAAATGCTCTAACTTGGAAAGTTTATCATGTACATACTGTTCAATCGCCGGCGTCAGGGGTAAATGACGAGATGCAATGGCAATATGATAGCCTTCATTTTCAAATTTAGTAGTTTTATCCATAAAAAACTCCTTTATTAAAAATATTAATACATTACCAAGAGATAATCCGAAAAACAAGCCCTATTTAAAATAATAACCTAAAAAATTATTTTCTTCAGGAGAAATATGCTTTATTCTTCCTCATAACTAAAAATGTGTAAAATAATTCCAAAATTAATAAAAATATTAAATTACGTGAGTATTAATAGCTAGAATCCAACATTTTTTAACCATTGAAGTATCTCAATTTTCCAAAAACAGCCGACTCCAAAGAAAGGGATGCTTTTCGACTTTATATTCATCCAAAGAGGCGCTATAGCAAAAAGAGCGCTCATGGTAACGATTAACAATATAAGTAAAAAAAAGTTCTGAAAAATTTAAAGGATCGTATCCAAAAAGCACAGAACTGGGCAAGAAAATTTCCAAAGTATAATTTTTAGGTTTAACGGCCGCTTCTACAAATATGTCTTTTGGATTTGCCAACTCATGCATATCGCCAAAACGAAAGCAAGTAACTTCTTTAGCTAAAAAACCTTCAACCTGTTCTGGAAAAAAGACAAAGTGGTGATGATATTTTCCCAAATAGCTGGTTTGCACAGGCCTAGTACAAATTAAAAACTCTACGCTATCGCCTCTTCTGAAATGTGCAGAAAAACATTTTTGACAGGCAAAAGGAATTTCGAACTTAAGCAAAAGAGCCTGTTCATTCCAGCCTAAAAAAAATCTGATCTTATTTTCTTCAAATGGATGATCGATTAAAAAAGAGGAAAAAAGTTTTTTTGCCTTTTGGGATTTTTTAAAATAACGGCCCCTGGCTTGAATCTCAAAAAATGCTTTCGGGTGTAAAGGAGGCAGTTCAATTTTCATCTACAATCCGCACTAAAGGCAAAGCGTAGGCTTTTTTAGTTTTAATCTGCTCTAAGATATTTTTTGCCGCATTTAAAACAGCTTCTTGCTGCAATTTTTTTTGCAAATTTTCCAAGCTTTTTTCATCTTTAACATTTTCTTTTTTCAAAAAGACAAAAAAAGATAAATCGTCCTGCACTTTAAAAACTTTAGAGATCTGATTTTCCGTAAAAATCTGTTTTTTCAAAAAATCGTCTTCCGAAGATCGAGAAATAGTTTTTATTTCTTTTTTCAATTTAAATTGATCTTTGAGCTTTTGAAGATTGTCCTCTGAGTGCTGATTTTCTTTTAAGACATTTTCTTCCGAACCAAAATTAATAATTTGAGATCTGATTTGCTGAACATATGTCTTTTTTAAATTTTTAATAAACTCAATCTCTTCTTGTTTATTTTTAAAATTTTCCACTTCTTTTTCTGCTATTTTTTTAAGACTACTTTTTAAAAGAGCGTCTTCGAAAGTAAAAACGCCTGTTTGCAGTTTGTCCTTAACTGCAATAGAATAATGGATATTTTGATCAGCAGTTAAAAAGGAAAGCTTTTTTTGAGCTTGCAAGTCATTTTGACAGGCTTTTTGCAAAAGAGCTAGGAGCTGGCTATTATCTAGGCCTTGTACAATATTTTTGCCTCCTTTTCCGGGCAAAGTGATAATCTGCTTTTGTTTCGGAGTGGAAGAAAGTGCTTTTTTTACCATTTCATCATCATGTATTACCATTTGCTGGCGAGAAAATGCATCTACTTGAAGGCGCAAAGTGGGATTTAAAGATTCTAAAAACCTAAAAATGTCATCAGCAGACAAGCTTGGGTTAGCATCATTTGAGGCAAGAAAAGCAAATTCATTTTGCAACAAGGAAAAATTTTTCTTTTGAGTCTGCCAATCCCAAAGTTCTTTTTCTCCAATTTTCACGATTAGATCTTCCATATTTATTTTTTGCAATTCAATCTTAAAAGTCTGAAAAATCAACTCAGGGCGATTTTTTTGTATTTGTTTAATATCTTGTAAAACTAATTGCGGCTTCAGCTGATTTGCCCCATATACCGCATTTAAATAAATTTTTAAAGCTTGATAATCTGTAATATTTTGAACTGCCGACAAAGCCTTTTGTGGGGTATAAAGAGCAACAGTAACCTTTTCTTGGGTAAAATCGGACATATCCTTAAACAAAACAGGATCTAAAACAGCAGCAGAACCAACTGCTTTTAAATATTGGTTAAAAAGCATGATTTTCTGCCATGCTTTAATCAGGCTATCCTCTTCCAGGCCTAAAAACCGCAATTGCATTTTATAAAAATCAGAAGGTACTTCAGCGAGCTGGTCAGCTGCTAGCTGTTCAGCTGAGAGCTGGTCAGATCCCTGTTTTTTCTGATAATTTTTAAACAGCTGCAAATTCAAATCCTGTTTTGCCTGTTTTTTACTAACCGAAAAGCCTTTTTGCTGGGCAATCTCCGCAGTATTTAACATAAACTGGGCAATCAAGTCTAAAAAATCTTTTGAAAACCAATCTTTAAAATCACGAAAATTAAACAGCAGCATATCATTTTGAAAAATATAGGGATCCCTTTGCACTTGGGGATACTGGCTTTGCTGAAATAACAGAAATCTTTTCAAAGCATAAGGAGAAAAAGTTTTTTGTGCTAAATAGAGTTTAGTTAAAAGGTCAAACCCATTTAAAGAAAATTCTTTTTCATATTTAAGCTGAGACAGCAAATGAGACATTTTAGGATAAAACTGCTCATATATTTTCATCTGAGAAATAGCCGGCTGCTGGGAATGCTCATAAGTTTTATATTTTTTAGCCTGCTCAAAAATTTTTGCTAAAGCAGGTTTTAGTTCTTCAAAATATTTTTCGATTAAAAGATGAGCTAAATTATTTTCCAAAAAATTCTCAGCAATAATGCGATTATTTAAAAGCAGGCCATTTCTGGCATACAAATCGCTATCGGCATCTAAAGCTAAAAGATAAGAAAGCGCATCCACTTCGGACTGCATAAGAGGACTGCCTGTCACGCTAGTAGCGACTTTTTGATCTGGTTTAACCTCTGTTTTTTCGATCGTCGAATAAGTCCCGAAAAAACAAAAAGTGACAACTACAGCTGCAGTTGTCAAAAGAAAAAAAAGTTTTTGATAAGTACGCAAAAACTTAAGCATGACTATCTCCCAAGATTTAAGCTATCAAATTACCAAAAAAGAGCTATTTTGGGCAATATAACTGTATGGGAACCACCTTTTTATTTTTTTTAATTGTCAATAGGCTTTGGCAAAAACTGCTTTTTTAGCTTTTTTGCCGGTAAAAATACATTTCCCTTCTTGTTGATCCAGCGAAATACAGCGCACAGTCACGCCTAGCTCCTGTTTAATTTTTTTCTCTATAGTGCTATCTTCGGCAAAAAAGACTTCAGCAAAACCGTTCTCTGACGTTTTATTTTCTGTCTTTTGAAAAAACTGGTAGAATTCTTCTTTAGTATCAATTTTAACTAAATTCCCATCTCTAAAAGCCAGTGCTTTTTCCCAGATCTCCTTTTGCATTTCATTAAGAATCGATGGCAATTTTTCTATCAGCTCCTGTTCTTTTAATTTTAATTTCTCATTATGGGGCAAATTACGTTTATTGATCAGCAAAGTACCGGACTCGATATCTCTGGGGCCTATTTCAATTCTGAGCGGAATCCCTTTTTTGATCCATTCCCATTTTTTTTCGCTGCCGCTGATATCTCTTACATCCAGCTCGACTTCTATTTGTCCGTCCAAAAAAGGGATTTTTTCCAATTTTTCCTTTAACGTAGCAATATAATCCAAAACTTGCCCAGTCTGTTCTTTTTTATGTAAAACAGGAATTAAAACGACTTGGGCAGGTGCAATTTTAGGGGGCAGAACCAAACCATCGTCATCGCTATGCACCATAATCAACCCGCCTATCAAACGGGTAGCAACTCCCCATGAAGTTGTCCAAACAAAGCTTTCTTTTTCATCTTTATCATTGAATTTGATTTGACAGGCCCTGGCAAAATTCTGACCTAGGAAATGGCTGGTTCCTGCCTGCAGTGCTTTTTTATCCTGCATCATAGCTTCAATGCAGTAAGTATCCACAGCGCCGGGAAATCTTTCCAAAGCCGATTTTTTACCTTTTAATACGGGAATAGCTAAAAAGTTCTCTACCAAATCCTGATAGACGTCTAACATTTTCAGGGTCTCCAAGACAGCTTCTTTTTCAGTGGCATGGGCTGTATGTCCTTCCTGCCACAAAAACTCTGCCGTTCTCAAAAACAGACGGGTCCTCATTTCCCAACGAACGATATTTGCCCATTGGTTAATCAAAAGAGGCAAATCCCTATAAGAAGCTATCCATTTAGAAAAAGCATGGCCGATAATCATTTCAGAAGTTGGTCTTACTATATATGGCTGATCTAATTTACCGGCAGGTGCAAGCTCTCCCTGCTTATTTTTTTCTAGTCTATGATGGGTAACAACGGCGCATTCCTTGGCAAACCCTTCAACATGCTCTGCTTCTTTAGCAAAAAAAGAAAGCGGCACAAACAAAGGGAAGTAAGCATTTTTATGGCCGGTTTTTTTAATCATCCGGTCTAATATTTTTTGAATTTTTTCCCAAATACCATAGCCCCAGGGCTTGATATACATACAGCCTTTAACCGGCGACTGTTCTGCCAGATCTGCTGCTTTAACCACTTGCTGGTACCATTCAGGATAATCTTCTTCTCTTGTTGGAGAAATTGCATGTTTTGCCATAAATCTTAAAACCCTGTCTTACTCTATTTTTGACATTCTCCCCATAGCTAAAGCCATGGGTATTACGCCGTCATTAATAAATTTAATAATCGTCAAAAAGCTAATTTACCTTATTGAGGAGTTTTTTAAAACTCACAGTTTTAAAACTCACAGTTTTTTAAAACTCATAGTTTTATAAAACTTGCAAAAATTGTTTTTTCAAATTTTTCTGAAGTTTATTTCTCATTTTTTTTAAATCTTTTTGATTATCAGACAAGAAAAAGCTATTTAAAAGCACATTTTCTTTTAAATTAGAATCTAAAAACAATTCCGAGAGCAATTTTTCATCGGGACTGACAAGAGCTATAGTTCCCTGATGCAAATAGCCGTTTTGTTTTTTTCTTTGGGCAGCCCCGGCCGCTTTTTTATTTTGCAATATCAAATCGTATTTAGAAGGTCTAGCCATACAAAAAGAAGGCGTCAAAACATTTTGCAAGAAAAAACCAATTTTTAAGTTAGTATTTTTTATTATTTCAGGATTTTTCATTTGAACCTTATCAAGATTGAGTTTTATTTGATTCGGCTTTTGGATCTTATTTTTTTGCTCTACTTTTTTATTATTATAGTTCTGACAAAGCCGCCTTTGTTGCCAAAGCTCCCTTAAAAGAGCTGTTAAGGCTTTTTTGACAATTTGATGGACAAACTGATAATTTTTTAAAACATCTTCAAAAAAATATTTATGTTTTGCCGGCATTAAAAAAGAAAAAGCCAGATCCCATGTATGAAAGACAATACCTCCGCCGGTCGGCCGGCGGGCAAAATCAAAGCCATACTTTTTAAGCTTGGCTAAATTCAGATATTTTTTTAAATCAATAAAGTAGCCAAAGGTAAGGGAAGGTTTTTGCCAGTCATAAAAATGCAAAATAGGCTCATCTTCCGCTTTCAGATTATCTAAAAGCTTTATGTCCAAGGACATATTTTCGCTAGCAGATTTCGTGCCAGTATCTATGACCTGCAAATTTTTCCTCTTTTTGATAAAATTAAAATAAAAATTTCAAACTATTTTTTTTGGGGGCTTTAACCTGTTTAGCTGCAATTAAAATTAATTTTAATATATCAGCAGCTACTATTTTATCAGGAGTATAGATTGCCAAAAATAGAAAAAACCACGTACAATTAAGAAGAGAAGCCGAGGGGGAGTAAAAAGCCATGTTTGACAAATTTACCAACCGTGCCAAGCAAGTTATTAAACTGGGTAAAAAAGAAGCCCAGAAGCTCAATCATAATTATCTGGGTACTGAACACGTACTTTTAGGCCTGATCAAACTAGGCCAGGGCATTGCTGTCAATGTCTTAAAAAATTTCGACCTTTCCTATGATATTATCAAGGAAGAAATTGAAAGAGTTGTTGGTTTCGGCCCGGAAATCCAGGTCTATGGAGAGCCGGCTTTAACTTCGAAAGCTAAAAAAGTTTTTGAATACGCCAATGAAGAAGCCAACAATCTCGGTCATAATTATGTAGGCACCGAACATTTACTTTTAGCCCTTTTAAAAGAAAGAGACGGCGTCGCCGCTCAAGTGTTAGAAAATTTAAACATAGATCTAAAAGATTTAAGAAAAGAAGTGCTGAAAGAGCTAGAGACTTTCAACTTACAACTGCCGCCTATGAATAGCGACAGCGCCGGTAATTTTTCCCATTCTTCCATAAATCACAGCAAATCATCCCAAGAAAAAGCTCTTTCCTATGACAAGATGCCTGCTTTAAAATCTTATGGCCATGATTTAACCGAGCTATGCAAAGAAGGCAAACTGGACCCTGTAATTGGCAGGATCAACGAAGTGGAAAGACTGATTTTAATTTTATGCCGCCGCAGAAAAAACAATCCGGTATTAATTGGAGAGGCCGGCGTTGGAAAAACAGCTATTGTCGAGGGTCTGGCCTGGGCTATTTTCAAAGGAGAAGTGCCTGATAACTTAAGAAATAAAAGACTGATTTCTTTAGATTTAACTTTAATGATCGCCGGCACCAAATATCGCGGACAATTCGAAGAAAGAATCAAAGCGGTCATGGACGAGGTCAAGAAAAACGGCAATATTTTGCTTTTCATTGATGAGCTACATACTATTGTAGGCGCGGGTGCTGCCGAAGGGGCCATTGATGCTTCTAACATTTTAAAACCTGCGCTTTCCCGGGGAGAGATTCAATGTGTCGGAGCGACAACTGATGATGAATACAGAAAATTCATTGAAAAAGATGCTGCTTTGGAAAGGCGTTTTCAAAAAATTCTTGTCCATCCGCCGTCTTTGGAAGAGACCGAAGCTATTTTAAATGGGCTAAAGCCAAAATATGAAGGCCATCACAAGTGTCAGTACACTCCTGAAGCGATCAACAGCGCTGTGCATTTATCTGACCGCTATATTACTGGCCGTTTTTTACCGGACAAGGCAATTGACTTGGTAGATGAGGCGGGGGCGAAAGCCAGAATCACTGCTATGCATCAGCCTGAAGAGATCACCAAGTATGAAGAAGAGATTGAAAAAGTCAAAACAGCCAAAGAAGATGCCATTGGCCATCAAGATTATGAAAAAGCAGCCAAATTAAGAGACTCTGAAAAAACTTTAAGAGCACAGCTGCAAAAAATGAAAGAAGACTGGGAAAAAGCCAAAAACGAAAATAAAGCTGTCGTAGACGAAGAAGATATAGCTAAAATTATCGGCAAGCAAACCGGCATTCCCATTACCCGTCTAACCGAAGCTGAAACTGAAAAAGTTCTTAAAATGGAAGAAGAGCTGAGCAAATTAATTATCGGCCAAAAAGAAGCTTTGGCGACTATTTGCAAAGCTATCCGCAGGTCCAGAGCGGACATCAAAGATCCTAACCGTCCGATTGGTTCTTTTATTTTTTTAGGACCTACCGGTGTAGGGAAAACCCATATGGCCAAACTATTGGCCTCTCACATGTTTGGTGGAGAAGATGCTCTGATCCAAGTAGACATGTCCGAGTATATGGAAAAATTTGCTATTTCCCGCATGACAGGCTCTCCTCCAGGATATGTCGGTCATGACGAAGGAGGCCAATTAACCGAAAGAGTCAGAAAAAGACCATACTGTGTGATCTTATTTGACGAAGTGGAAAAAGCCCATCCCGATGTAATGAACCTGCTATTACAGATTTTAGAAGAAGGCAGGTTAACAGATTCTTTAGGACGCAAGGTAAATTTCCGCAATACTATTATTATTATGACTTCCAATCTGGGAGCCGATCTGATTCGCAAAACATCGGAAGTGGGCTTCAATGCTCCGGAAGGCGCTTTAGACTATAAGACTATGAAAGAAAAGATTGAAGGCGCTATTAAAAAACATTTCAAACCTGAATTTATCAACCGTTTGGATGGATGTGTTATTTTCAATACCTTAGACAAATCCTCGCTCAAGCAAATAGTTGATCTTGAATTCAACAAACTCAAAAAACGTTTAGAGCCTAAAAAGATCAACCTCCATTTAGAACCTAGTGCCAAAGACTTTATTGTTGATAAAGGCTATCATCCGGAAATGGGTGCCAGACCGTTAAAACGCGCACTAGAGCAACATATCGAAGACCAATTAGCTGAAAAACTGCTACTCAATCCAAACGTTAAAAAGAACTATACCATTTCAGCTAAAGATAAAAAAATAATTTTTTCAGAAAAAGACAACAAACCTGAAAAGCCTAAAGAATTAGAGTCTTCATCGAAGAAGTAAACATTGTTCTAAACAGAAGTTTCTAAAGGTGTTTTGACTTTGACTTCCCATTCTTTGAGGTAAGCCAAGACCTCTTTTTTTGAAGGTCTTCTTTGAAAAAAGGCAATAGCCTCATCCGAACGAGTCAAATGAGCCAATTTAGCCAATAAATGCAAATGGGTTTTATCCTGATTGGCAAACAAGAAAAACAAAGTATGCACAGGCTGGCCATCCAACGCCCCATATTCAATCGGCTGATCTAAATAAACAACCGTAACCGCATCAAAGGGTTTCTGCAAAAGAAAATCTCTGGTATGAGGCACAGCTATACCATGATTCAAAGCAGTTGGCATTAAATTTTCTCGGTCCATTAAAAGTTCAAAAATCACATCTGCGTCCAATCCCATACCTGCTGCGATAATTTTGACAGCTTCAAAAATAACTTCTTTTTTAGTTTTGCCAAAAACATTATTAATAACGCCGCCTTTATAAACAGCTCGAAACAAAGAAAAAGTCTGTGAGCCAATTTGATTAGCAATTAGTTTTTGAGTTTTTGAATCTTTTAAAGAGACCAATTCTCCTGGTTCTACCAAATTTTCTTTAACTTTTAGTTTTTGACTCATCATCCAATTTTCAATTTCAATACGACTAAAGCGATATTGACCATTCAATTTATAAGCGGGTATTTTAGAATCTCCCAGCCATCTTCTAATAGTAGTTTCCGATACATTTAAAAGTTCAGACACATCTTTGATTTTTAGATCCATGAAAAAACTCCTCTTTGTCTAAAAGATTAAATCAAACTTAAATAGAATAAATTTGAATGGATTTAAATCAAATTTAAAATTAGCTGAAAAAAGAAAAAAGAAAAAGGATTTTTTCAAAAAAATTAAGATTAGCGAATAAGCTTTATTTCTATAGCCATTATTTTTTTTGCAGGATCTTCAAAACTCTAAAGATAGCTGCTGCAGATGCAATTTCAAACCAAACCAAAAGGCCGTTCTAAGCTTTTATGATTTAAGACATTAATACTGCATTAACAGCTGAAAGATTTCCTGTCTGGAACTACTTTTAGCAAATTTTTTTCTTAAATTTTCATCTTTAATAATAGAGGTCAAACGGGAAAGTATCTGCAGGTATTCTTCTTTTTTTTCTTGGGGACCGCCGATCAAAAATACCAACCGAACTAAAGACTTATCGATTGAATCCCAATCAATTCCTGCATTTTGCTGAACTCCTAAGACAATAAAAAAACCTGGGATTTTAGCCAGTTTGGCATGGGGAACGGCAACTCCCATGCCGATACCTGTCGAAACGATATTTTCCCGAGCTATAACAGCTTGATAAAAAGCTTTTTTATCTAAAGGATGATTTAGCTTTAAGCTCTCTATCAAAGAAAAAATAGCTTCTTCGCGGGAATCTACATTTAAAAAGAAAATATTTTCCAGATGCAAATAGTTAGCAATTTTTATTTTTTTCATAATCCGGAATGACCGAAACCCCCGCTTCCTCGTTGGGTGGTTGATAGTTTTTCTTCTATTTGAAAATCAACTTGAACAACAGGAGAAATTACCATTTGGGCAATTTTTTGAAAAGGCTCAATGGTAAATGATTTTTGACTATGATTGATCAAAATAACGCCGACCTCTCCCCTATAGTCCGCATCTATTGTTCCGGGAGTATTGAGTACAGTAATTTGATATTTTAAAGCTAACCCTGATCTGGGCCTGATCTGCGCTTCAAAATTTTCCGGAAGTTCTAAATAAAGGCCGGTGGGCACAAGTATGGACGTGCCGGGCTCGAAAACAATTTTTTCTGTAATGCAGGCTTTAAGATCTGCTCCCGCAGAATGCTTAGTAGCATATGAAGGAAGGCATTTTTCACTTTTAACTTTAACTTTAATCTTAAACAATTTTTGTTTTTGCAAACATGTTAAATTATTATCTGACATTTCCAGCTTCGATCAATTCTTTTAAGGTACGGGAAAAATTTTCTTTTTTCTTTTTAGAGTTTTTCAGAAATGCTATAAAAAAGGCAATTTTTTCTTTTAGTTCAGATCTTTTTACAATGGCATCGATCATGCCTTTTTCCAATAAAAACTCTGATTTTTGAGCGCCTTCCGGCAATTTTTCTTTGATCGTCTGTTCAACAACTCGAGGTCCGGCAAAAGCAATTAAAGCATTTGGCTCTGCCAGAATAATATCGCCTAAAGAGGCAAAAGAAGCAGTGACTCCTCCGGTTGTCGGATGAGTTAACACAGCAATATAAGGAAGCCCTTTTTCTCCCAGCCGGGTTAAAGCGGCCGCAGTTTTGGCCATTTGCATTAAAGAAAAAATAGATTCCTGCATTCTGGCACCTCCGGAGGCGGTAACAATCACCAGAGGTAAATTATTCTCAATAGCATATTCGATTAAAAGGGTAATTTTTTCACCGACAACAGATCCCATGGAGCCGCCCATAAAGCTAAAGTTCATAACAGCCAGGGCAGTTTTTTGACCGCAAACCAGAGCTTTTCCAGTCATAACAGCTTCTTGAGCTTTACTTTTTTCCTGGGCCTGTTTTAACCGCTCAGAGTATGGTTTACTATCTACAAACTCAATCGGATCTTGCGGTTTAAGGTCTAAAAATTTTTCCTGAAAACTGTTCTTATCGCAAAGCAACTCCAGCCTATCTTCTGCTGAAATACTGTAATGATAACCGCATTTAGGACAGCATTTTAAATTTTGCTGCAATTCTTTGGTATGGATCATTTCCGAACAGCCGGAACATTTAACCCAGCCGCTGAAATTATCTTTTTTGCTAGTTTCAACCTTAATTTTAGGTTTATGTTTAGAAAAAAAACCCATAAACACCATTAATATTTAATGCATTAATTTTACCGTAAAAACAGGATAAAAACAATGCCTTAAATACAAATAGCTTACAACCAATTACTTAAAATAAAATATTTATTTTACAAAAGCCTGATTTTGATAATTTTAAAGGATTTTAGAAAACCTTTCTTCGACGGCTTTAAAATCCAGCACCTGCCAGATTTCTTTTAAAAACTGTTTTTTTTCATTTTTATATTGAATGTAATAGGCATGTTCCCAGACATCTACTACCATTAAAGGTGAAAGTCCTATTGAACGAGCAGTGCCGTGATTGGCGGTGGTTGCTATTTGCAAAGTTTCGGTAATTTTATTATAAGCTAGCCAGGCCCATCCGGAGCCTTGAATCAAAGCTGCCTGAGCATTGAATTTTTCTTTAAACTCGTCAAAAGAGCCGAACTCTTTTTTAATAGCTTCCAGCAGGATACCTTCCGGCTGTTTTTTGCTATTAGGAGCCAGATTTTTCCAGAAAAAGCTATGATTTATATGTCCGCCGCCATTGAATTTAATCGCGTCTTGAAAAACAACCATAGCCTGAATATCATTTTTTAACTCTGCATCATGATATTTATCCAAAGCCGCGTTTAAATTATTAACGTAACCTTGATGATGTTTAAAATAATGAATTTCCAAAGCTTCTTTAGAAATAACCGGTTCTAGGGCATTAAAATCATAGCCCAATTCCGGCAATGTATAAGAAGTTTTCTCAGCCATAAAAACACCTTTTAAATTTTAAAATTTTTAACTTTCCTAATCTTTTCAACTTATGCCTTACCAGTTAACATTATTTACAAATTTAAAGTCAAAAATAAGGCCTAAGACATATTATTAAATGTTCAATATGGATCTCATTAAATTGTCTCTGAAATAGCCTCTTCTACAGTCTCTATTCCTATTAAATGCAATTTCTTAGCATATTTATCCGGCAGTCCTTCCAGATTTTTTTTAGGCAATATAGCTGTTTTAAAGCCCATCTTAAAAATTTCATTGAGCCTACTTTCCATTCTAGATAAAGAGCGCACTTCTCCGCCTAGGCCTACCTCTCCTAAAACAACTGTATCAGGATTAACAACCCGATTGGCAAAAGAAGAGGCAATCGAGAGCAGGATCCCTAAATCTAAAGCAGGCTCCCTGATACGCAGGCCTCCGGCTAAAGAAACAAACACATCGCAATTATAAAGACGGTAACCGACTTTTTTTTCTAAAACAGCTAAAAGCAAAGCTAATCTGTTCTGATCAAGCCCGGCCGATCTTCTGGAAGGGTTAGGAAAAGGTGATGTAGTAACCAGTGCCTGCACTTCAATTAAGAGAGATCTGATGCCATCGACAGTTGCAACAATTACAGAGCCCGGCATTTTTTTTCTTCTTTCCTTTAAAAAAGCCTCGGACGGGTTAGCAATTTCTGCAAGTCCGGTTTCTTTCATTTGAAAAAGCGCCAGATCATCGGTAGAGCCAAAGCGATTTTTAATAGAACGCAAAAGACGAAAGCCCTGTCTGCGATCTCCTTCAAATTCTAAAACAGTATCCACGATATGCTCTAAAACTCTTGGCCCTGCTAGATCCCCGCTTTTAGTCACATGTCCAATTAAAAACACGGTAATTCCAAAATTTTTGGCCAAAAGCATAAATTCTGTTGCCAATTCCCTGACCTGAACTATTGATCCGGGAGCAGAAGGCAAAGATGATTTATAAAGAATTTGGATAGAATCGACAATCACGATATCTGGTTTTAAACTATCTATTTGTTCTTTAACAGAAGAGAAAAGAGTTTCATTAAGCAAAAATAGATTCTTACTGGCAATACCCAATCTTTTAGCGCGCAAAGCAGTCTGCGAAGTAGATTCTTCTCCGCAAACATATAAAACTTTCAAATTCTGTCTGGCCAGGCCATCTGAGAGCTGCAGAAGAAAAGTGGATTTGCCGATCCCCGGCTCGCCTCCAATTAAATTCAAAGAGCCGGGAACTATGCCGCTTCCCATTAAACGATCAAATTCTAAAAAACCTGATTTTATTCTTAAAAGATTATCGATAGCAATTTCATGAATAGGCAGCGGTTTTGTTATTTTTTTCTGGACTTGAAATCTTTCTTCTTTTTCCGCAAATATTTTCTGCTGCACAAAGCTGTTCCAATTACCGCAGGCAGAACAAGAACCAGACCATTTTGGCTGGCTATGACCGCATTCTATGCATTCCCATAAAGATTTAGTTTTGCCCATGGATTGTTCCCAGGATTTAAAAACTCAAGATTTTTGCCATTGACTCAAAGCTTTTTGAGCGGCTTTTTGTTCTGCTTCTTTTCGATTAGGCCCTGTTCCCAAGGCCAGTTCTTTTCCGTCTAAAAAAACTCCGACGACAAACTGTTTGTCATGATCCGGGCCGGATTCTTTTAAGATTTTATATTCCGGCATTTTGCCCGAATTTTTCTGGGTCATGTTTTGCAGCTCGGCTTTAAAATTTTCTTGAGGAGTTTGAATAATTTCTTGAATTTTCTCTGAAAAATGATCTAAAAGAAATTGTTTGGCTTTTTCCAAACCCTGATCTAAATAAATAACGCCGATTAAAGCTTCAAAAAGATCCGCTAAAATAGTCTCCCTGCCTCTTTCCAAAAGATTTTCACCTTTCCCCAAAACCATATATTTTCCCAATTTCAGCTGTTTGACAAACTGCACGCAAACAGAAGAGCAAACCAAACAAGCGCGCAAAGTGCTTAATCTGCCTTCGGAAAAACTGGGCAATTTCTGATACAGATAATCAGAAACCAAAAGGCCCAAAACAGCATCTCCCAAAAATTCCAGCCTTTCATTATGTTCTTGGATCAAATGCCTATTCTCATTGACATAAGAGCTGTGGACAAAAGCCAAAAGCAGTAATTTTGGATCATTAAACTCTATATTAAGCCTGGTTTGAATCTCGGATAAGCTATTTTTTAAATCATCATAAGAAAACATGTTTTAATCCTTAAAAATTTAGATCAGCCTTTGCAATATACTATCTACATTAAAACCAAATTCCTGAGCCAAAGCAGAGGATGGAGCCGACTTACCAAAAGTTTCCATGCAAAAGGCAATACCATCTGTGCCGATAAATTTATGCCAGCCGAGTTCTGAAGAGGCTTCTATGCTTACTCTTTGGCCTAAATCCCCGGCTAAAATTTTCTTTTGGTATTCTTTTTCCTGTTTTTCAAAAAGCTCAAAACAAGGAACCGAAACTACTCTGACATCTTTAGACATTTTTTCCAGTCTTTCAGCCACATCTAAAGCTAATTTAACTTCGGAGCCTGAGGCAAAGAGTGTAAAATCGGGTTTATTTTTTTCCGATTTGACAATATATGCGCCTCTAGCCATACCCATTTCATAAGGCACATGCAAAGAATCTAAAGCCGGCAGGTTTTGTCTGGATAAAATCAAAGCTGTCGGTCCTTTATATTCCAAAGCAGCCAGCCAGGCCATTTTCACTTCCCAGCTATCAGCGGGCCTAATTACCTGCAGATTAGGCATTGCTCTTAAAGAGGCCAACTGTTCTATTGGCTGATGGGTCGGGCCGTCTTCGCCTAAAAAAATCGAATCGTGAGTCAGCTGATAGATCACTTTTAAACAGGACAAAGCTGCCAGCCGCATAGCATTTCTCATATAATCGGAAAAAACTAAAAAAGTACCGGCATAAGGCAGAAAAAAACCGGAAAGGGCCAAACCGTTAGAGATAGTAGCCATAGCAAATTCTCTGACCCCATATTTAATATTACGGCCTTTAAAATTATTTTTTTCGATCACATCTTCATCTTTAATCAAAGTCATATCAGAACAAGAAAGATCTGCTGATCCTCCGTATAAATAAGACATCTTCTGAGCCAGAAAATTAATAATTTGTCCTGATGCTTTGCGGCCGGCGACTGGATCTTGAATTTTTAAATTAGCCAATTCATTTTCCAAATCCGGCAAAACAGGTTTTTTAAGCATAACATCCAACTGTTTTTTCTTTTCAGGATAAGCTCTAGCCCACTGACCGAATTTTTCTTCCCACTCTTCAAAAACAATTTTTTGTTTGGACTTTCTCTTATGAAAAAAATCTTCAACGATTTGCGGTATGTAAAACTCTGTTTCAGAAAGATCCATCATTTGTTTGGCAGCTTTTATCTCATCTATACCCAAAGGGGCGCCATGTATTTTATGGGTACCGGCTTTATTAGGAGAGCCTTTGCCGATAATAGTTTTAGCTACAATTAAAGCGGGCTTTTTCTGTTCTGTTTGCAAAGTTGAAATTACGCTATGCAGCTCTTCTATATCATGTCCATTAATCTCAAAGATATCAAAACCGTATGCTTCAAAGCGTTTTTTAACATCTTCAGAAAAAACTTCGCTTAAAGGGCCGTCCAGACAAATATTGTTAGCATCATAAATCAAAATCAAATTATTTAAATTCCAATGGCCTGCCAAAGAGGCTGCTTCATGCACAGCGCCTTCCATTATACAGCCATCTCCTGCTAGGGTATAAATTTTATTATCAAAAATGCTAAAGTCTTCGGTATTGAATTTTGCGGCTAGAATTTTATAAGCCAGAGCCAGTCCTACGGCATTGCCGATACCCTGGCCTAACGGACCGGTAGTCGCTTCTATTCCTAAAAGCTGTTTTCTTTCCGGATGGCCTGCTGTTTTTGAGTCCAGCTGACGGAAATTTTTCAGATCTTCCAGCTCCAGATCAAAGCCGGAAAGATGCAAAAGAGAATAAAGCAGCATAGAGCCATGGCCGGCAGACAAAACAAACCGGTCACGGTTAAGCCAAAGCGGATGCAAAGGGCTATGGTTTAAAGCAACGCCATACAGATAAGCGCCGATCTCGGCGCAGCCCAAAGGCAACCCGGGATGGCCGGAATTAGCTTTTTGAATAGCTTCCATGGAAAGTCCGCGCACGGTAGTCGCCACTTTTTCTAAAACAATCGGATCCATTGATTTCACCTTTAATTTTTTATCTACTTTAATCCTGTTAAATTTAAGAAGCAATAATTAGAAGAACTAGAAATCAAAAAGCAATTGAAGATTTAGCCCTTGCATATACAGATCTCCGGAGCTGGTATTTCTTAACTGGTTATAATAATTGGAAATTAAGTTCTGTCTAAAATAAATATTAAAAACATAAGTTAAATTCACGCTCATATGCCAAGCTTTGCCTTGAAAATAAGAGCCCCAATTAATTCCTGTTTCAGTTTCTAAATAAGGCCTGAGAAAATTACGCGTATTATGAACTTTATATACAGGAACCGGAAAATAAGCATTTACATAGGCATGCGTATTTTTCTTAAGTCTATAATGAGTATGTAAAGCTGCAGTAGTGACATTGCCGACAAGACTAAAACCTTTCCCTAGCAGCCATCTGCTATTTAAACTAAATTTTGGCCCTATGCCAAATGAAGCGGACCTGATCGAAGAAGGCAGATCCAAGCTATAGCTTGAATCCATCCAATAACCGTTTAATTTTTGATAAAGCCAAGCTGCTCTCAATCCCAAAACAGGGGTTAAAAGAATTTTTTTGGCATTGTAAAAAACTCTAGCCAGATTCAGATCCAAGAAATTTCCCTGAATTTTCCAATGGCTATTTAAGTAAACGCCATCCAAGACATAATCAGCATTATTAATAGAGCTGCCAAACAAAGTGCTCATATTGAAATATTCATTATTATAAAGGCTGGCCGAAGAAGTCGTTGTATCTGCGGTAAAAAAATAAAAATATTCTGTAAAAAGACACCATTGATCGCTTTTTAAATTCAAACCCAGTTGCATTTTAAAAGCAGGATTCCAATTAAATTTTTGTTCTACTACAAAACGAACTGAACGCAAACCATTATCCAGGCAAGTTTTTTCAGCCAGCTGCATGCCTTCTTGAAAAAAATTTAAATATAAAAAATTAGCGCCGGAAAAAAAAAAAATCTTTTTTTGCAATTTCAATACTACCCGATGCATTATAAGCTTCTGCCAACTGGTCTTGTTCAAGTTCATAGCCCGGCAGATCCAAATCTTCAGTCTGATTCTGGATTACCTGTTTTGTTTCGATTGATTTTTGCTGCTTTTGCACAAAACCGGCTGCATCATTTGTCTGCGCAATAAAAAAAACAAATAAAAACGCTGTTTTAATAAATTGCATAGTTACATACATCCAAGTTTCTTTAACAAGTTGCAATTTTTATCCAAGAAAAAAAACCGCTATCTATTTTATGATATTTTGTTAAACATTTTGAAATCAAGATGCGGCTAAATTTTTTTTATTTAACTTTGTACCTTAGTTGTTTTTTCTGGTTTTCAGCTAATGCTAAAGTCAGAATTCTGACCTGTCATTACAATAATCCTCAATGCATTATTTGGCAGCAGCTGACTTATTCCAAGTTTTTGGAAAATGACTATGAACTTATTGTTTTTAATGATGCCAAAGATCCTAAACTGAAAGCAGAAATCAAAAATACCTGCGACAAATGCGGCTTTAAATGCGTGCGTTTTAAACAAAAATGGCATCTAAGCAGCCGTTTGAATCAAGAATATATTAAAATTTCCCAGGACTCTTCCAGAATTTATTCCTGGCTGGGAGATCTTTTACCGGAAGACTTTGACAAGCAGCCCTCTTTAAGGCATACCCACGTTCTGCAATATGCCATGGATAATTTTGGCTATGGTCATGACGATATTGTAGTTATCGCTGATGCAGATATATTTCCCATCAGGCCTTTTAATTTAAAAGACTGGATGAGAAGATATGATATTTTAGGGCTAAAAAGAGTGCGGCCATACAAAACCAAATTTATTGAGTATCTTTGGCCAGTGTTTATTGCTTTTAAACCAAAAAATCTGCCCCATTTAGAAGATTTTAGGCTTAGTGTTGATTTAATCAACGGAGCAGTTGAAGATACAGGATCTCATACCTATCATTATTTACAAAACAATCCTCAAGTCCGTGTATATATGAGTGCAGGCTATCAAAATACCCCTTTTTACAAGCAGCCGATTAAAAAAGTTAAAAAATATGGATTTAATGATCAAGAAATTGAATTAATCAACAGTCTGCCTCCCGATTATCAAATCGAGTTCCATCTTTCCCAACATTTTTTACATTTTGCAGGGATTTCTTTTCATTATGAAGGTCATAATATAAAATTAAAATGTCTTAAAAATTTTATCAACCGCGCCGTAAAATCTGCTCCCTTTAGGAGCGAGATATAAGACACAAAATATTTCTTTCTTAAAAAGTTGGATGTTTTAAAATTAAACTTTATTTTTTTACGAATATTGGCTTTAAGCCATTTCTATTCTGGGCTTGTAGAAACCCCATTTTTTTGATGATTTCGCAGCTTAAAAATCTAT
>CAYXMS010000005.1:0-53652 GCA_964466185.1 uncultured bacterium | reverse complement strand
ATAGATTTTTAAGCTGCGAAATCATCAAAAAAATGGGGTTTCTACAAGCCCATAATACGCTTGCTTACTGAGAGTTTAAAGCAAACTGTATAAGTGATTCATTTAATCCCATTTTTTCCCTTAATCTCGAAAAACAAGGGAACACCCAAGAAAGGATACGCCTGTCTGAACTGACTGATTAGATATTTTTGATATGATTTTTGCATTAAAGCGGGTTTATTAACAAACAGTACAAATCTGGGAGGAGAGGTTTTGATCTGGGTCAGGTAATATATTCTGAGCCGTTTGCCCTGAATCATTGGGGGATGATTTTTCTGCATACATTTTTCTACAAACTGATTCAGCTGTCCGGTAGAAATTCTTTGCTGCAAGCTTTGTTTAACCATAGAAGCCATGGAGAATATTTTATCTATATTACGACCGGTTTTAGCTGAGATAAAAACTATGGGATAAGCTTTTAAATGGGGATGTTTTTCTAAAAGCGCTTGAAGGACATGTTCCATGCGGAAATTTTTAACAAGGTCCCATTTATTGATTAAGATCAAACAGCCTTTACCCAATTTTTGAATCAAGTTCATAATTTTCTGATCCTGTTCAGTAAAGCCGTCTTGGGCATCTAAAATTAAAAGGCAGACTTGTGTGTTTTTAATTGCCTCTTCGGTTCTTACATGGGCAAATTTTTCAACTACGCTTTTTTCTTTATTTTTTCTTCTAATGCCGGCCGTATCGATCAGCTGATAAGTTTGCTCTTGATATTTTACAAAAGCATCGATGCAATCCCTGGTAGTTCCTGCAATATCAGATACAGCTGAACGTTCTTCTTGAAGCAAAAAATTCAAAAGAGTGGATTTACCTGTATTGGCCCTGCCGACAATAGCAAGTTTCGAAACTGTCTGATCCTCGACTGTTATCTGATTTTTCAAACCAGTTTCCGATTGATTTTTCCAAGTTTCAAAAGCAGCTTCCAAAAGCTCTGCAACATTTAAGCCATGCAAAGCAGAGACAGCGAACATTTTTTTTATACCCAGCCTATAAAAATCATTTAAAGCTATTTCTATTTGTCCTTGATCATCAATTTTATTAATAGCTAAAAGCACAGGTTTTTTCGTTTTAAAAAGCATCGAAGCTACAATTTCATCCAGTTTACTGATACCTACTCTGCCGTCTACGACCATGATTAAGCAATCAGCCTCTTGGATAGCTATCTGGGCCTGTTTAATTACTTCTTGATTAAAATCTTTTTTTGAGTGGGGATCGATCCCTCCGGAATCGATCAAGACAAATGGCTGACCGAAAAATTCTCCGTCTTGATAGAGTCTATCTCTGGTAACGCCTTCTTCTTCTGCGACGATAGCTTTTCTATGTTTCAAGATACGGTTAAAAAGAGCAGATTTACCGACATTAGGCCGGCCGATAATAGATATTTTCATTTAATTAAAGTTTTTTTATTTAATTAATTTTTATTAACAAAGAATAATTTACCTAAAAACAGAATAAAAATAAACTATAAAATTTAAAGAACTTCTTTAAAAAAATCTAAAACCGATTAATTTTTAAAACAACCTAGTTTTTTTTCAAAAAAAGCTTTTTTCCAGAATTACAAGAAAAAAAAATTAGTTTTTTATAAACTCTTTTAAATAAAAACCTAAAGTTTTAAAATTTTAATTTTAAAAGACTACAAAAACCAAAAGATCAGCTCTTTAAATTAAAATATAAACAGCTAAGACTTACAAATGATGGAAGCCAACAGAAGCCTAATATGCAAAAAATTTCATATGCCGCTTATCTCAAAAAATATAGCCGATATCCTCTGATCGATGTACGCACTCCTTTAGAGTTTAAAAAAGGCCGTATTTTATCAGCGCGCAATATAGCGCTTTTTTCCAATAGCCAGCGGGCAGTTATTGGCACTGTTTACAAACAAAAGGGACAAAAGCAAGCTATTTTGCAGGGACTGAAATTTGTCCGTCTGTTTAAGCTCGGCCAAAAAATTCAAACTCTCAGCACTTCGACTGCAGTTATTTATTGTGCTCGCGGAGGGATGCGCTCATCATCTGTCGGCTGGCTGTTAGAGCTTTTGGGCTATCGTGTATTGTTATTAAAAAATGGATACAAAGGCTATCGCAAATGGGTATTAGAGCAATTTTCGAAAGCTTATCCCTTGGCTATTCTTTCCGGAAAAACAGGCGCCGGTAAAACGAAGATCTTAAAAAAAGCTCTGCTACATATCGATTTAGAAAATCTGGCAGGCCACAGAGGATCTGTATTCGGCGCTTATCAAACTCCGCAACCAACGCAGGAGCTGTTTGAAAACAGATTAGCCCACAGTCTTTATGAAGCAGCAGAAAAAAGAAAAGTTTTAGAGGAAAACCGGTCTTTTTCAAGTTCCGGACTTTCGCCAAAAAAATCTTCAGAAAAACATTTTTTTTTAGAGCCGCAAAAAATCTGGATAGAAGATGAAAGCAGAAAAATCGGCCGGATTTTAATTCCCGATCCGTTATTTTGCCAAATGCAAAAAGCCTCTGGCATTATTTTAAACGTAGATATCAAAAAAAGAGCTAGGAACATTATTTTTCAATATAAGAAAAGTTCTTTAAAAAACTTAAAACAAGCTGTTTTCAGCCTACGCAAAAGGCTGGGATTAGAAGCTGCAGAGCAAGTGCTTTTATATTTGGAAAATAAAGACTATGAAAGGGCCTGTTTTTTACTTTTAAAATATTATGACAAAAAATATGAATACACTTTACAAAAGCGCAAAAGCCAAACTTTTCAAATAGTTCACATCTCTTCTGCTTCCCAGTCTATCAAAAGAGAAAGCAGCTCATCTCTGGACAGTGCTTTAAGCTGATGTTCATCATCCATACCGATAGTTTCTTCAATCAACATTTTTTTCTTTTCGATTAACTGATGGATTCTTTCTTCTATGGTATTTTTGGTTGTCAGTTTAAAAACCTGCACTCCCCTGTTCTGTCCAATGCGATGAACGCGGTCTGTAGCCTGATTTTCTTTAGCCGGGTTCCACCAGCGGTCATAATGAATGACAATAGATCCGGCAGTCAGATCAATACCTACGCCTGAAGCTAAAAGCGAACCGACAAAAACTTTGCAATTAGGATCTTTTTGAAACTTTTTAACTTCTTCAAAACGTTTATGGGTAGATCCGGTAACGGATGCATATTGAATCTGATTTTTTTTCAAATGCCTTTCGATCATTTTAATCATTTCCAAATATTGGGAAAAAACTACGACCTTTTGTTCGGAGTCCAAAGCTTCATGTAAAAGCTCTTTAAACAGTTCCCATTTACCGGAGGGCAGGGATTGATATTTGGCGTCAATTAAAACCGGATGATCGCAAAGCTGTTTTAGTTTTGTCAAAAGAGCAAAAACGTGTAAATATGCCTGTTGATTATTATCATCTTTAAGTTCTTTAATCAACTGATTTTTATTAGCTGAGAGCAATCCGGCATAAATTTCTTTTTGCTCATCGGCCAAATCCGCATAGGCTATTTCTTCAATCTTTTCCGGCAGATCCTTAAGCACTTCTTTTTTCTTTCTGCGCATCACAAACGGACGTACCAATTTTGTTAAAAGCATTTTTTGTTTTTCGTCTTTTTGTTTTTCAATAGGCTCAATAAAATACTCTTTAAAAACTTTATCTGGCGGAAAATAACCGGGTAGGATCAGATCAAAAAGCGCTTTAAGCTCTTCCAAACGATTTTCCAAGGGAGTGCCTGTCAAGGCTAAAAACATCGAAGAACAAAGGCCTCTTAAAGCCTGATTGATTTTAGAACCTTTATTTTTCGCTACCTGCAATTCATCTAAAATAACAATTTCGAAAAACTTTTCCTGAAACAGTTTTTTCTGGGATCTGATCAAACCGTAAGAGGTCAAAATCAAATCTGCTGTTTCATTCCAGATTCTACCTAGCCCGTGAAAAACGCAGACTTTAATTTCCGGCAGAAAAGTTTTCAAAAGGTTTTCCCAATGATAAATAACGGAGGTCGGGCAAACTACCAGATATTTATTATTTCTGGTTTTATCTTTTTGCAAAGCCAAAGCTAACAGACCCATGGCCTGATGGGTTTTGCCAAGGCCCATTTCATCGCATAAAAAACCGGCCAAGCCTTCTTTATATAAAAAACTTAGCCATTTAACTCCGATTTCCTGATAAGGGCGCAAAGTGGACTTTAAAAAGTTAAGTTCCAATAGCTCGTCGACTCCCATATCATTCATTTCATCGAAGATTTTCTGCATTTTTTTAATTTGAGCGGAAGATCCCTGCGGCCGTTGGATATTTTCCAATACGATCAATTTAATCCATTCCCAACCTTTTAAACGCAGCATACGGCTTTTTAAAAGCACTCTTTTGGGATTGACAGACAGCAGCCATTTAAAGCGTTGATTTTTTAAAAAAATCAGACCTGCAGGGGTGAAGACATATTTTTTATTTTCAAAAAGCGCCTGCCACAGATGCGTAGCATTGATTTCTCCCAAAGCAGAATTATAAGCCAAAGAAACTACAAAAGTATTTTTTTCTTTTTTAAGGTTTTGTAATTTCAGTTTCAACTTTTTTGGCCGATTCAGTCTGGGATCGATTTTTACAACGAATTTTTTCAAATGCTCCAATTCGTAATGCACAAAAAAAGCCTCTTCAGAAGTTAACACCTCTTTTTTATGTCTATATCCTTCAGGCAATCTAAGATGTGCCGGCAGCTGAAAAAACCCTTTTCCTTTAACGCAAATAAAAGGTTCGAAAAATTTCAAATCAGTCAATTTAACATTTTTCTTAGGTACAATCTGGGGAGTAATAACAATTTTGTTTTGGCTGTTAAGCTCTATTTCCAGTCCCAATTTTTTTAAGGGATTAATTTCCAAGAAAAAATTGGGAATCTGCTCTAATTGGGATTTATTTTTAGTTAAAAATTCAACGATATTTTCTTTTTTTACCAATTTTGGCAAAAAAGGCAAATCTAGGGTTTTTTTACCAAAAAACCCTTTATTTTTCACATATACCCAATTGCCATAATCAATAACCCCTTCAAAATTTTTAGGGACAATTAATTTTCTAACAAACTTCAAATCTTCATTTTTAGTAATTTGAAAAAGCAGTTTTTCTTCAAAAGCTCCGAAATGGATATTAAAACCGTCTATATTTTGCAAAAAAATTCTAGATTCCGAGACAAATTCGCCGACTTTTTCTTTTTCAATGATTTTAAAAACAGGCCTTTCGCTCAATTTTTTAATTATTTTCCCTTTTAAAAAGAGCCATGGATAGAAAATGGCGGCCTGATCGGAAGCCAGATCATGTGTTTTTTGCAAATAGGACTCAATCTGCAAATTCTTTTTTTCATCTATGAACAGATTATTTTTAACTGCATGGAGTCTAAGATCGATGCGGAAAAAGTTTTTGAGCTTGCCTATATTCTGGTTAAGATATTCAGCAATTTTTTTACCTTCCAATACCAGCTCATTTAAAAGAGGCTCTTTTTCTTTTAAATAAAACCCTTTTTTGGGTACAAAGGTCCAAGGTCCAAAATTCAGGCCTTGAATTTTTTTGGCTTTTGATTTTTCAAAAATAATTGTAAGCTTTTTTTTAGTCTGATCAAAAACTGCCTCTTTGATCTTTTTTTCTTTAAAGACCTGCAAACTACTATTTACCGTATTTAAAACGGGCACTAATTTTAACAGTTCATTTTCCGTAAGTTTTATTTTCAGGCTAATATTTTTTGAAAAAAGCTCCAGTTGCAAAGGCAAAGGCTGGCCTTTAAAAAAGGCTTTTAAATCTTTTTCCAAAAACAGCCACTTGGCAAAATCTGAAAAAAAAGAAACTTCGTATTGGAGTTTTAAAGAAGCGCTGTCTTCTTTACAGGCCTGCAGCTCTTCTGTAGTAAGGGCGGAAAATTTTAACGAGCTAAATTCATTTTCTTTTTCCTGTTTTCTGATCTGAAAAAATTCTTTCAGGCGTGTTTTAGTTTTTGGATTTTTCGTTTTAATCTGAACGCCGGCAAAACTAAAATTTGTATCTTCAAAATTTTTTACCGTTTGCCATCTTGCAAATAAAATCTGACCCAGCTGATAAAAAAAAGAGCTTTGATATAAAACATGCAAAGGCTTGCCTTCTCTAAAAACAGCTTGATAGGCTTCATCGATATGTTTGCACGGTTTGCTACAGCTGCAAAAAGAATCCAAAAGCTTGCCTGCGCTATTTAGCCGCAGAAAAGGCCAAACGCTTTTTCTGCCCTGTTTTAGCTCAACCTCGTAAATGCCTCTGGAAAAGATAATTTCGCCAATTTTATGCATATAAATAGAGCTATTATAACTATTTAATATTGAACCTCCCTCGCCTAAAAGCGAAGGATTCCTGGTTCTAAGCTCCGAGCAACCACGGCAGCTTTCCAAGCTTACCGACGCACACCGGCGGCCTTAATGTTTATTTTTTCTATATATCTTGAACATACACAAGTATTACCTAAAAGAGAAGATACTTCATGCAGGGTTTTACCATATCCCAGAGATTTATTTTTTAAACAGTTTAAAAACATGTTCCAGCCAACATCGCTAATTGCCTTAGCTAAATTCTTTAATCCCTGCAGTATTATTTTAATATTCATCGTCTCAATGCTAATGATGTCATGGCTTTTGACAATCCTCAGTACTAACTTGTAAAAAAAATCTAAACACTAGCATTTAAATTTACAATGCAAAAATGTACCTTTTTTCTAGCTTTATATCTATTTTTAGTACCTTTTTTCTTAAAAGAAAGCTGCCTACTCACAAACCTTATTTTTTTAAAACCGCTTCCTTAAAAATTTGAGGTTCTCAATAATTACTTGATAATTTTTTTTCACCTATTAGTGAATTATCTGCCAAAAGTTTCTATTTCTTCTCTGGTAAATAATTTAAAAAAAAATATCTTCCAGATTGATTAGAAAAAAAAGAATATATTGCTATTCAAAAAGCTCCATTGAACATCATAAAACAGCTTGTGGATTTTTCATCGCCAGCACCGCCTCCGGCGGCACAAACTCATAACCCAAAGAGTCTGCTACAGGCTGATTGGTCACCTGGCCTAAAGCGACATTCAAGCCCATTAGCAGGTGTTTATCTTGTTCCATTGCTTTTTTATAGCCAAGATTGGCTAGTTTGATGGCATATGGCAAAATAGCATTGGTTAGGCCCTGAGTTGATGTTCTAGCGCAAGCGCCTGGCATATTGGCAACGCCGTAATGAATAATGCCGTCGACTTCAAAAACAGGATTGGAATGAGTAGTAATTTTAGAAGTTTCAAAACAGCCGCCCTGATCGATAGCGACATCTACCATAACAGTACCTTTTTCCATAATTTTGAGCATATCGCGAGTGATCAGTTTAGGAGCCCTGCCGCCGGGAATCAAAACAGCGCCGATCACCAAATCCGCTTTAATTAAGGCCTGTTTAAGAGCTTCTTTGGTAGAGTATCTGGTTTCCAGAGCATTACCATAAAGCATATCCAGCTCGCGCAGCCGGTTTAAATTTTTATCAAAAACAGTTACGTTGGCATCTAAACCGATGGCCATTCTAAGTGCTTCTGTTCCGACTATACCGGCGCCGACAATAACCACATTACCTTTTTTAACGCCGGGTATACCTCCTAACAAAACGCCTTTTCCCCCGTTCGAGATCTGCAAAAAATAAGCTCCGACCTGGACAGCTACCCTTCCGGCAACCTCACTCATAGGGACCAGCAAAGGCAATCTGCCGCAATTATCGGTAACTGTTTCAAAAGCAACACCCACGACTTTTTGTTTTAAAAGGGCTTCAGTCTGTTTTGGATCGGGAGCCAAATGCAAATAACAAAACAGAATCTGTTCTTTTTTTAAAAGGCCGTATTCTGACTCTTGAGGTTCTTTAACTTTAATAATCATATCAGTTTCATAGACTTCTTGAGGAGTTGCGACAATTTTAGCGCCGACTTTGGCGTACATGTCGTCTAAAAAACCGATCGCTTGACCTGCTCCTTTTTGTACTAACACTGTATGTTTGTTTTCAACCAAAGCTGCTACACCGGCAGGAGTTAGTCCGATACGGAATTCTTTATCTTTAATTTCTTTAGGAATACCTATTTTCATAAAAAAAATTCTCCTCAAAAAAAGATTTAAAAAAGCAATTTTAAAGGAAAAAGGCTTTCTCTAAAAGAAAAATCCTTTAAAGCAACTAATTTGAAAAAGTTTATAATAATATTTTTACTTTAGATCAAAAAACAAAAACAATAATTACTATATCTTAAATCTGCAAAAGCATTTTAAATTTTATACTTTTCAATTTTTAAGCTCTTAAGATAATTTCAAGTCATTAGGAACGGAAACGATTTTATCCAAAAGTCCGAATTTTAAAGCCTCTTCAGGAGTCATCCAGTTATCTCTTTTAATAGTCTCGGCGATAATTGTTTCATCTTTGCCGGTAGCTTCCGAATAAATTTTGACAATCAAATCGCGGGTTTTAAGCATTTCTTTAGCCTGGATATCCAGATCTGTTGCCTGTCCTTGGATAATGCCGGCAACCAAAGGCTGATGAATCATGATCCGGCTATTAGGAGTAGCAAAGCGCTTACCTTTACCTGAGGCTAAGCTTAACAAAGAGCCCATGGAGGCTGCCAAGCCGGTCACTAAAGTATATACAGGAGATTTTAAAAGCTTGATCTGGTCCCAAATAGCGAAACCGCAATCGACAGCACCGCCTGGGGAATTAATAATAAAAAGAATGGGCTTGCTGGAATCTTTCCATTCCATATACCACAGTTTTTGAATAATATCAGCTGCAGAGTCCTGGTCTACCTGATCAGAAAGAAAAATTCTTCTTTGCTCTAAAAGAGCATTTTCAATTTTAGTTTTAACTGCATTATCTTCTTGTTTTTGATTTTCAGATCTACGAGGCATGTTTTAATCTCCTGCAGGTTATTCAATTTTTTAAGCAAAAAAATCCATTTAACAAGCCAGCTATACGCATAAATTTATAAATCTGCCAGCCTGAAAACTGTTTTGAGCTTTAAACTCCATTCTAATCGATCACTATTTCTGGATAAAGTGGAAATTTTTGCAAAAGCTGCTTAATATCATTTCTGGCTTTGTCCAATATTTTTTTCTCAACTTCTATTTTTTCAGTTGTGCCCTGTCCTTGCACTTGGGTATTTTTTAAAACAGCTGCAATCACTTCAGCAATTTTGTGCATTTCAAGCTCTTTCATTCCCAAAGTGGTCAAAGCAGGCGTGCCAATCCGTATGCCCGAAGCTCTAAAAGGACCGTTTTGATCATTGGGAATGGAGTTGCGGTTAACCGTAATAAAAGCTTTTCTTAGTGCTTTTTCCGCAGCTCTTCCTGTAATCTGAAAACTTTTAAATACATTCACCAGAACCATATGATTATCCGTACCGCCGGTAAGCACTGCAGCTCCGGCCTGTTGCAAGCCTTCTGCCAAGGCCTGAGCATTTTTAATAATCTGTCTGGCGTAAGTTTTAAACTCAGGCTTTAGTGCTTCCTGAAAAGCCACAGCTTTGGCTGCAACGGCATGCGGAAGAGGCCCGCCAATAACCAGAGGGCAGCCTTTATCTACAACCGGAGCAAGATATTTTTTGCAAAGAATCAAACCGCCCCTCGGCCCCCGCAAAGTTTTATGAGTGGTAGAAGTTATAATATCAGCAAAAGCCGCCGGATTGAAATTACCGGTCAAGGCTTTTCCGGCTACCAAGCCTGCAAAATGGGCCATATCCACTAACAAAACAGCTCCTGCGGAATGGGCGATTTCTTTTAAAATAGCGCAATCAATCAAACGGGGGTAAGCGGAATAGCCGGCGATGAGGATTAGCGGTTTTTCTTTTTTGACCTGTTCGGCCAAAGCTTTATAATCCAAAACTCCGGTTTTAGGATCGACCTCATAAGGAACCGACTTAAAAATTTTAGAAGACATGTTAAAACGATAGCCATGTGTTAAATGGCCTCCCGAGCCAAGGCCCATGCCCATAATTTTCTGATTAATCAATTTTTGGCGGATTTTTTCATATTCCGCCTCGGTTAACCGGCTGATATTTTTCGAGCCTAATTTTTCCAGCTCTTTATCCTGCACTTTATAAGTCAAAACCGCCCAGTAGGCAATCATATTGGCATCTGCTCCGGAATGAGGCTGGACATAAGCGTGTTCGGCTTGAAAAAGCTGTTTAGCTTTTTCCACAGCATCTGTTTCAATCGCATCCACGTTATCGCAGCCGGCATAAAATCTTCTGCCGGAAACCCCTTCTGCGTATTTATCCGTTAACAGATTACCCATAGCCAGCTGCACAGCTAAAGAAGAGTAATTTTCAGAGGCGATTAATTTTAAAAACTGACGCTGGTCTTTAAGCTCTTGAATAATTTTATCAGCTACTAAAGGGGAATTTTTTCTGATTTCATCCACAGAAGCCAAAAAAGCAATCGCTCCGGCATTGAGCTGATACTCTTTCTGGCCTGCCGCTGTATTTTTTAAATTTAAATAACGCTCAAGATAAGAATTTGTCATACAAAACAAGCCTCAAATCAATTAAAAAACACAAAAATAACAACCTAAGAATTTGCGATACATTTTTTTTTAACAACAAAAATTTATTTTTTTTATAAAAAAAATAATTAACTTTAAAATTTTTATACTGATTTTTTATTTAAAAGCAATAAGATTATCCATACAAAAATAGCAACAAGGCAGCATTTTCCTTCCTCGGTTAAAGCAGAGTAAGAAAAATGCGCACAATTTTGTTGAAAAGATAAAAAAAAAGGGATAAACTTAAAGCTACAAAAAATTATTTTAAAAAGGAAACTAATGCTGTCAGCCTTAAAAGTTATTTTAGACATTCAAGAACTAGACATGAAAATGCTCCGTTTAATGCGTTTAAAAAAAGAGCGCCAAAAAGAGCTTGAGCATATTGAGTCTTTAAGACTTGATTTAAAAAGCCAAAAAGGAAAAAAAGAGCAGGAAATCGAGCAATTTAGTAAAGATATTGAATTTCAAGAAAACAGGCTTAATGAGATCCAGGAAAAGCTGAAAAATCTGGAAACTAAACAGGGACAGATTAAAAAAGTCGAGGAATTTAATGCGTTAACCCAAGAAATGTCGACTACCGAACGCGAAAGGGTTGCAACCGAACATAAAACTTCTGATTTAATCGACAAAAAAAATGCAGAAGAAGAAATCCTCAACAAAATTACAGAAAGTTTAACCTCTTCCGAAGAAAGTTCCAAAGCGATTGAAACAGAAATTAAAAACACCATCAAAAAAATCAATGAAGAAGGCAGGACCATTAAAGAACAAAGAGATGAACTGGTTAAAAAAGCAGATCCTGAAATTTTTAAAATTTATACGCGTCTTTTAAACAACAAACAAGACCGTGTTGTTGTGCCTTTAGAGAACCGCGTTTGCAACGGTTGCCATATTGCATTGACCGCCCAGCATGAGAATCTGGTCAGAAAAGGAACAAGGCTAGTTTTTTGCGAGCATTGTTTCCGCATTCTGTACTGGCAGGAAAGCTCTATGTTAGAAGGGACAGGGCCTAAAAAACGCCGGCGCAAGATAGCTCTGAAATAAAACTTTTAAGCTATATTTCGAGCTATTTAAAAAAATTATAATTGTATATTATATTTTAAAAGGGAAAGCAGACAGTCGCTTTTGCGCAAAGCAAAAGAGGAAAGTCTGGACTTTGCAGAAGAAGATGCCAGGGAAAGCCTGGGAGCCGCAAGGCTACGGAAAGTGCAACAGAAAACAAGTCTGATCCCAAATGTAGTTAAATAAGTTTGGGACAAGAGTGAAAAGGCAATTATAAAATCACTGATTTTAAAAAATTGCCCCTTTTAAGGAGACTTAAAAGAGCTGCAAACCCCATCTGAAGCAAGATTAAAAAAGGCTGTTAAGTTCTTCGCTTAAGGCCTGATGCTGATCGCTTGAGAAGCAAAGCAATTTGCCTCCTAGATGAATGGCTGTCAAAAACAGAATCCGGCTTAAAGCTTTCCCTTTTTTTTTATTTTCAAAGCAAAAATTACAAAACAGCCAAAAAATTAAGAACGCGGATGAGTTTTATCGTAAACATCTTTTTTCAATTTTAAAGAAACGCTGGTATAAATTGTCGTAGTTGACAAGGAACTATGGCCGAGCAGCATTTGAATAGTTTTCAGATCCATCCCCTTTTCCAACCAATGAGTAGCAATTGAATGGCGAATTACGTGTGGAGTAAGATCAACAGCCAGACCGCATTTTTTAAGATAATCTTTAAAAGAACGGTCTACCGATCGAACCGTAAGTCTTTTTCCCCAGCGATTTAAAAAAACTGCTTTTTCATCCAGCTGTTGTTTATGTTCTTTGGTTTCAACTTTTCTTTCCGGATGATTCAGATATTTTTTTAGCCAATCAGTGGCGCTTGAGGTCATGGGGACTTTTCTTTGTTTTTTGCCTTTTCCCATAACCGACACTTGCAAGCTTAAAAAATCAAGATCTTTTCTATTTAAAGCCACCAGCTCGGAAAGACGCAGGCCCGAGCTATAAAAAAGCTCCATAATCGCTCTATCTCTAAAACCCAAATAAGTTTCTATATCAGGAGTTTTAAAAAACAGCTCTACCTGTTCATAGCTAATAGCCCGCGGCAGGCGTTTTTCCCGTTTTGGGCTTTCAATAGTTTCCATGGGATCAAAAGAGAGGTATTTTTCTTTTGTACAGAACCTGAAAAAAGATCTCAAAGCCGAAATTCTGCGCATGAGGCTGCGTTTTTTCAGGCCCTGGCTGTGCAATTTTGCCAAAAATTCCCGAATCAGCCATTTATTAATTTTTTCCAAATCAAAATCTATCAGAGCAAAATTGACAGAAGTTTTTTTTAGTCTGTCTTTTATCTGATGGATTTGCTGCAACTGATAAAAACCTGTTTCCTGCTGATTGGAAATCGGCTTTTGATCCTGTTTTATTTTACAGCGCATAAAGTCAAAAAAACTGGCAAAATCCAAACTATATCCTCTAATTGTATGTTCAGAGGCATTTTTTAAATAACGCAAGTCTTCTAAAAATTGAAAAACAGCTTTGGTATAAAACATCTGATTAAAAGTATTTTTCCATGTGACATCCTCTCGGTAATAAATTACCGAACATCCTAAGATGCAAGAGATTCCTTTAATCTACCAACACCCTTTTTACAGGATGACCTCTCAGTTTTCTATCAGTATCGGTTTCCAAGGCTATAGGTTTTTAATGTTAAACCCTGTCCGTAGGCCCTACAGTAATTTTGAAAAACTATTTTAATTGAAGCTTTTTTTTATTTTTTTTTCAATATATTCTCTTTCATCTCAGTCTTGAGATACCGAGGATTCCCGAGAATTATCCTAAATTAAAACTCTCTCGCCTAAAGGCGCAGGATTCCTGGTTTCCAGTTCCGAATAACCCCGTCAACTCCCCAGGCTTACCGACGCACCGGCGGCCATAAAACAATTAAGCAGAGGAATCTAAATCATAATTTTTAGCAAAAACAACATTTTTTTCGGCCCAGGACATACTTAAACTGCCGATCAGGCATAGTCCGGCAGAGAGAGAAAAAACTGAAAGCGGCCCAAAGCACATGCATAGATATCCACCTAAAACAGGCGCAACCAGCCCTCTCAGACCGACAGTCAGTACATTAACAGCTGTGTACTGCACGCTATTTTCGCTGCCTGCAAAGATCGGTCCTGACAGATTCCAAACCAGTCTGGATCCTGCTTGGGTAATGCCATAGACTAAAAAAGCAAAAAAGAAAAATGCTTTGTTATAAAAAGCTAGAATCATCAGTACGGAGAACAGAAAAAAACCGGAACAGACATAGCCGGTCAAAGTCAAAAGATGCTTTTTTTTTAAAGCTTTAGTCCAAACAGGCGTTAAAAAAACAAAGCCGAGGCCCATAAAAACATATCTGGCAATCGTCATATCAAAGTGATTTAAACTTAAAAAATCAGCGAAAAAAAAAGCTGTAACAGGAGCTAAAAGCATCAAACTGAAACCGGCCAGCATAGTACCTATCTGAAAATAGAAAAAATCTTTTCTTCTTTTTAAAAGGGCCAAGCTGGAGCGCAGAGGTTTTTGCATCTGTTCTTGCGGGAGTTTTTCTTTTTTGGGAGAAAAGACAAAGGCCTGAATAAAAACTCCTAAAATACCCAAAAGAGAAAAGCCGAAACAAAACCACTTCCAAGCTCCGTTATATTTATCTAAAAACCAACCGATCAAAAAAGCCATTGCCAGGCCCTGAACGAATCCCCAAAGCATGCCCGAAGAAAACAAAGTGTTTCTTTTTTCCCTGTCCAAATTTTGTTTTAAAAGCTCCATCCAAGCGGGAATAGCGGCTTTAGAAAAAAGCATAAAACAAGCAGAAGCTAAAATAATATAAGAAGCCGAATCAAAAAAGGGAAAAAATAAAAAAGGCAAACGGGCTAAAACGCCATTTAAAATCAGGTTAAAGCGCAAATCTGATTTTTTTTTAAAAAAACTCAAAGACCCATAAAAAGAAAACAGAAAAACCGCCGGTTTTAACATCGTAAAAAAAGACAGCTGAAATAAAGAAGCAGCAAGATCTTTACGCAAAATAAAAGGTAAAAGGCCAGAAAAAGCAATAAAAAGCTCGCTTAATAAAATATACGAGAAAAAATAAAAAATAATTTTTTTATCAAAACTTTTAAACAACATGCCGTTTTATCATCTTTGAGCCAAAAAGACCCCTTCCTTTATTTTCATAGCCCGAGTCGATGCCCAGAGCAATTGGTTGAACTTGATTTTCACAAGTAAAAATCAGTCTAATTGTAAATGGTTTGTGGCTAACAATCTGAGCCTTTTCTTTTTTTAATAATTTTTTAACTTTAGCCCTAGAGCAAGGCATCAGCGGTTTTTCATCCTTAGAAATTACATGCACATATGCCTTTAAGGCCCTCTGTATGTTAGGGCAATCCACTTCAGGGTTATTAGAAGACGTTTTTAAAAAGCCGATTAACTTTAAACCTAACATACTAAGAGTTTCCTCTCTGCTTAATGACAAGCCCCAGTTAAGCCACTGACTTTTACCACAAACTTGTGAAGCATCCGTAGGTGTATATATATCTCTTCCGACTAACTTCTGCATAAAATTTCTTTTGTGCCTCCTAATCAACCAATTTCTCTTATGCCTTACGGCTCAAGCCTCTCCCTTTAAAAAGGGGCAATTGACAAAATCCCAACTTTAAAACCTAAAAAAAAACACCTTATTTAAAAAATAATTGAATGTATTATAGCATTTTTAAGAAAAAGACAGAAAAACTTTTCAATACAGTTAAATTAAAATTTTATTTTTTAAAATTACTATTAAATTTATAAAAAAAAAAGAAAATATTGTTTTACGTCTTCGGAAATCTAACCAAAAAAAATAAAAAAAAACAGTCTTAGGCAGCCAAGAAATTAGCATTCAAATTAAAACCTCAAACAGACTGCTATATTTTTAACCATTTCCCTAGTTGGAGAGCAAAAATCTTTAAATGTAATATCAGCCTTTGCTTTAACTGCAGGCCAGATTTTTAGAGCAAAATATCAACCGGATAATTTTTAAGCTCTTCATTAAATATCGGCAAGCGATTTAACTATTTTGGAAAATCTACTCTTTTAAAATCTTCCGCTGCCATGGTATTTTTAAAAATCTCTTTAGCCTCATTTTCAAAGAGTTTATTTTCTTTATATCTAGCAGAAAAATGGGTCAAAAGCAAGAGTTTCACGCCTGCTTTCTGAGCTAATAAAGCTGCATCTTTCGCTGTCATATGCAAATATTTTTCAGCCAGCTCTTTTTTATCTTCTAAAAAGGTAGACTCGCAAATTAAAACATCGGCATCTTTAGCCAGTTCCAGCATAGCGGGGCATTTTTTAGAATCTAGAACAACAGCCAATTTTTGCCCTTTTTTGAGATAACTGACATCTTCCAATTTAATAATTTTACCATCGATTTTAATTTTGCCTTGTTTTTTTAGCTCTTTCACTAAAGGCCCTTTGATTTTAAACTTTTCCAAAAGCTCTTTTTTGAACTTGATTCTATCCGGCTCTTCTATTCGCCAGCCTATATTATCTATGCCATGGTGTAAAAAACCGGCCTTGATAATAAAAGAGTTGTTCTCAACCAGCCCTGCTTTTTTAACTGGGCATTCTACAATATTGATGGTCTGATGGTAAACACAGCCGTAGCGCAAAGCTTCAAAATTTTTTTTAAATCTGGCGGGATAGTAGCATTTAACCGGATGTTTGATCTTGTCGAGGTTTAATCTCATTAGCATGGATCCAAGGCCCAAACAATGGTCCCCGTGAAAATGGGAGACAAAGATCCGATTAACAAATGTCGGCGCGATATTAGCAAATATGAACTGCCTCTGCGTACCTTCGCCCGGATCAAATAACAGGCCCTCTTCATTCCAGCGTACTAAAATTGCGCCATGATTGCGATATCTGGTCGGCTGCTGAGCGGAAGTACCTAAAAAAATAATATCTTTATTGCTCATGTCTGCTCCTTAAAAAAGGAAAAATAACGGGCCAGAAAAGCTCCAAAGAGGGCTCCCGAAATATGTGCTGTATTAGCAATATTAACAGCAAACCAAGAACTGCCCATGACCCTGGAAAAAAAACTGGCTAATGATAGCATAAGCATTAAAAAGACGTAAGCTCCTAAAAATAAAAAAGTGGTTTTTTGCAAGACATATCCTTCCCAGGGAGCAATTTTTTGCCGCATCCAGATAAAACCGACCAAGCCCATTACTATACCGGAATAGCCTAAAAAATTAGGCCCGCTGACCAAATATTGGCAAAGATTGGTAAAAGCGGCCAAAGCCAAAGTCAAAACCAGATAACGCCGGAATCTGATTCTTTCTTCGATGGGACGGCCGAGAATCCAAAGCCAGAGCATATTAAACAGCAAATGCAAAAAATCTTTATGTAAAAAAGCAGGAGAAAAAAAACGCCAGATCTCTCCCTGGCGAATTTTTTCAAAAAGTTTCATTTTTTTGAAATTTATTGGATCGCCTTTGATTTTATCTTTGATCAGTTCATCCAGGCCCATCCAATAAGGCTTATCTTCTACCTGTTTAATAGCTTTTAAAAACTCTGAGGGCTGTTTATCAATAGGCTGTCTGAGATCAACGTAGTATTGTTTGACTAAAGCATCATACTGGATCAAGGCATAAGGCACATCGAAAAGCAAAGCAGAAATTGTCGGGGTTAACAAAATGTAGGTTAATTTGGGATAAGCTTTTTTAATTTGTTGTTCCTGATAATAATTCAAAGTAAAAATAGCCACGCAGAGCAAAAGAAAAAAAGAAGTTAGACGATGGGAATGAAAACTGCGATGGAACATCATTTTTTTTCCCCGGCCATTTATTTTATTATTGGCATTTGTTGTATTATCCGAAGCATGAGCAGAATTTTTATCCAAATCAGATTCCAACTTTTGTTTTTTTAACTGCGGCTGAAAAAAAGACTCTTCCGCTGGCATTTGTTGATTATTATCATTGGCAGTTTCAAATTGAGAAAACAATTTTTCTGCCAGATCAATTTTATCTTCATCGTAAACCCAGACTTGATACAAAATTATTTTTAATTTTTCATTAAATGTCTGATCTTGGAAACTATCAACACCTTTTTGCTGTAAAAACAACGTAAAATTTCCGGCCGATCTAGCTTCAGAAAAAGTTTTAATTAGTCGCATTTTTTTACCTTAGCTATTAAATCGGAAGTGGAAAAGGAAGGTATTCTTTCAAACAAATGCAAACGGGACTGCATTTGTTTTAAAATTGAAGCCTCGATGCAATTTTCTCCGTATTCTGCTCCATTGATATGCACATTGGGCCTAATTTTTTTTATGATAGAAACCGGGTTCTGTTCTTCAAACCAGGTTGCGAAATCGACAAACTCTAAAGAAGCGATCATTTCCAATCTTTCTTTTAAAGGGACTATTGGCCTATCTCCAGCTTTATATTTTTTAATCGAAGCATCGCTATTAAGAGCTACCACTAAAATATCTGCTTGCTGCGAAGCTTCATAGATAATTTGCAAATGGCCGGAGTGCAAAAGATCAAAAGAACCGTTTAACGAAGCGACAGTTTTATTTTTTTCTTTTTGCAGGGCTATAACTTTTCGAATTTTTTCCGGCGGAATAATTTTTTTTAAGATTTGCTTTTCGAAGCTGCTTTGACTTTTTTCCATTGATTTTCCTTTTAGGCCAAACGATTTTAAAAACTTCATCATAATGATCTACGAAATAAACTTTTAGTCCCTTTTTCAAATAAGCGGGAAGTTCAGCATAATCCCTTTCATTTTTTTTAGGAAAAATCAAAATTTTTATTTTAGAGCGTCTGGCAGCAATCAATTTTTCTTTAAGCCCTCCAATAGGCAAGACTTTTCCGGTCAAAGTTACCTCTCCGGTCATAGCTATATATTTAGAAACCGATTCTTTCATTAAAAGAGAAAGCAAGGCGGTGACCATAGTAACGCCTGCAGAAGGCCCGTCTTTAGGCGTTGCCCCTTCCGGGATATGCAAATGAACCTCTTCTTTATCGAAAAAAGTCAAATCTTCTGCATAATGTTTAAACCGGCTATGTAAATAAGACCAAGCAATCTGGGCGGACTCTTTCATGACCTCGCCTGCATTGCCGGTTAATTTAATATTGGTCTTTTCAGCTGCCGATCTGGATGTTTCTACATAAAGCGTTGCGCCTCCCATAGAAGTCCATGCCAGCCCCGTACAAACACCCACAGGCAATTTGGTATAAAAAACATCCGAAATAAAAATCGGTTTACCCAAATAGTTTTCCAAAGTTTTTTCAGAAACCGTCATTTTTTTGATTCTTTTCTTTTTTTCCAAATCTTCGGCTACCTGAAGAGCCACTTTACGCATAATCTTTTTTAGATTATTTTCCAAATTACGCACACCTGCTTCTCTGGCATAGCCATCGGCAATCTCCGCAACAGCCGGCCCGGTAAACTTAATTTGAGAAGCTTTCAACCCCATTTTCTCCCGATTTTTAGGGATCAGATACTTTTTAGCGATAGCAACTTTTTCTTCCAGTATATATCCGGACAGACGTAGGATTTCCATTCTATCTTTCAGCGGTTCTGGGATAGTATCCAATACATTGGCGGTTACAATAAACAAAACAGAAGACAGATCGCAGCCGACATCCATATAATGGTCATGAAAATCTCTATTTTGCTCCGGGTCCAACACTTCTAAAAGAGCAGAAGCCGGATCTCCCTGGAAAGAGCTTCCCATTTTATCCACCTCATCGATCATAATCACCGGGTTCATAGCGCCTGCCTGTTTTAAGGCCTGCACCATTTTCCCGGGCATGGCACCCACATAAGTTCTTCTATGGCCTTTAATTTCCGCCTCGTCGCGCATGCCTCCGACAGAGAATCTATAAAAAGGACGGTTCAGGGCTCTGGCAATACTTTTTCCTACAGAAGTTTTACCTACGCCGGGAGGACCGACTAAGCAAAGGATACTGCCCTTGACTCCTTTAGACAATTTACCGACGCCGATAAACTCCGCAATTCTTTCTTTAATATCTTTAAGCCCATGATGATCTTCTTCCAGAATTTTTTTAGCGTGTTTCAAATTAAGAGTTTCCTTAGCGAACATGCCCCAAGGCACAACAGTCAGCCAGTCCAAGTAATTACGAACGACCCCATATTCAGGCGACTGGATTTCCAGATAATTTAATTTTTCTATTTCCTCATCTATAACTTTTTTAACTTCCGAAGCTACTTTTCTTTTAACCAACCTCTGTTTGAATTTTTCCAGATCGCAAGTTTTATCATCTTTTTCCATACCCAGTTCTTTTTTAATGGCTTTAAGCTGTTCTCTTAAGAAAAACTCTCTTTGAGCTTTGGAAATGGTTGATTCTATGCGCTGATTAATTGAGCTTTGCAGGCGGCTCAGATCCAGTTCTTTTTTCAAAAGAAGCAGCGCTTTATCGATTCTTTTCTGCAAATCAAAAGCAGCCAATACTGCCTGCAGCTCTTCTCTACCGGCTGTAGTTAACGCAACGGCAAAATCAGCTAATTTGCCAGGTTCGGTAAAATCAGAATGGCCTAAAAAGATCTGCAGCTCTTCTTTAAACAAAGGGTTCATTTTTAGAAGTTCTTTAATGGTAGTAATAATATTAATAGAATAAGCCTTGATCTCTTTAGAAATTTTCTCTGCCGGCGGATCATCATGATAAGCAATTTTAGCAGACAAATATTTTTTTCTGCTCGTCCCTTTTATGGAAATTCTTTTTTCCATATTTAAAACAACTTGAGCTCCGCCCTGTTCCAAAGGAATGATGCGCATAATTCGCGCCAGTATGCCGACTTTATGCAAATCATTCGGGTTAATTTTATAAATATTAGCATCTTCTTTTCTAGTTAAAAACAGGCCGATACATTTCTCTTTAGTCTTAGCTACCAATTTTAGAACTTCGTAATAAGCGCCTCTTTCAATCAAAATCGGTGCAGCCATACCGGGAAAAAAAGGACGGCGGCTTAAGGGCAGGATAAAAACTTCGTCCGGATAATCTTCTTCGCTCATCTCGAACTTTTTTTCAGAAGGAATAGATTCTTCATCAATAGGAGTGGAAACAAACTGCGCATCTGACTGCGCTGGTCTTTTTTGATCATCTATTTTATGATCCAGATCCTGATCCGGCTCGTCTGGCTTCTGATTTGGATCTTTGTCCTTATCTTTATCTTCGTCCTTCAAATCAGCCCCCCTTCAATAGTATTTTTTTAATTCAATAACACTCTTAATTTTTAACTATCATTAGCAAAAAAACTTTAACAGCTTTTTTGATTAGCCGCAACAGCCTATCGGCCTGTTTTTAAGCCAATTAGCAATTTTTAAATTTTTAAAGCTTTTTCAATTATCCCAACCATGTTAATCTAGCTTTTACAAATACCTAGAAAAAAAAAGCTTGTCAAACAATTTAATATGTATTCTTTATTAATAGAAACCAGTTCTCAAAAAGCCTTTTTATCAATTGGATTAAATGGTCTGCCGATTGCTTCTAAAACTTTAAACGGAGACAGCAATTTATCAACAACTATTTATCCCAGTTTAAAAAAATTGCTTTCTACCAGCAATTTAGAAATAGCTGATCTAGGTTATATCAGCATAGGGACCGGACCGGGTTCTTATACTGGCATTCGAGTAGGAGCATCAATGGCCAAAGCTTTATCTTACGGAAAGCACATACCGATCATTGGCTTTTGTTCTTTAAAAGCTTTCATTCCCTCTTTCAACACTTATTTTTACAGCATCATCGATGCTAAAACCAGCGGATTTTATATTTTAGAAGGCGAAAGAATCAACAGTAAGATAATTTACAAATCGCATCCCCGTCTGATTTCTTTAGAAGACACCCAGTCTCTTTTTTCTTTAAAAAATCCTTATCCTTTAATTTCACCCAATATAGAAGCTTTACAAAAGCGCCTGCCGGAAATCTCTGACCAGCTTTTTACCGAAAAGTCTCCTGATGCTGAGCATTTAGCGAATTTAACCCATGTTAAATACATGAACAAAAAATTCGATCTTTCCCAAAAACTACAGCTTTTATATCTAAGAGAGCCGAATCCCGTTGCATTATAAGCTGTTTTTTTCTACAATTATTGTTTAAACTATTTTATTTAACACTTAACCTAAACGGAGCCAAGATCGCATGCCCATAGTAAAAGTCCGCGTTGGAGAGCCCATTGACAAAGCCCTGCGTGCTTTAAAAAAGAAACTTGACAAAGAAGGAATTATGAAAGCTGCTAAATCCCACCGTTTTCACGACAAGCCCTCTGTGAAGAAAAGAGCCAAATCAAAAGCAGCTGTTAAAAGAGCCAAAACGGTAGCGAAAAGAAGAAAACGTTATTAATCAACCGGCTCTATTAATCCCAGCCCAAAACTAGCACCTTATGTGTTTGTTTGCTAATTTTTCTTTCTACAAAACCTATGTTCTGTTATCCTTTAAAAAGCTAAAAAAATATAACTTTAACAATTCAATTTAAGATTTGTCATGACTGAATATTATAAAATTTTAGGCCTTGAAAAAGGGGCTTCTGCAGATGAGATCAAAAAAGCCTATCGTAAAAAAGCGCTCAAATACCATCCTGACCGCAATCCCAACAATCCAGAAGCAGAAAAGTCTTTTAAGCAGGTATCTGAAGCATACGAGGTCTTATCTGATCCTAAAAAAAGACAGATGTATGATCAGTATGGCAAAGAAGCTTTTTCATCCAATGGTTTTGGCGGAGCAGGCGGCTTTGGCGGAGCAGGCGGCGGCGCCCACTTTTCATCTATGGAAGAAGCCTTAAGAACTTTTATGGGAGCTTTTGGCGGCAGCCAGGGATCGGATTCTATTTTCGACTCTCTTTTTGGTTTTGACAATCCCCCCCGAGAAAGACAAGGCCGTTCTAAAAAAGTAGATGTGAGCCTCACTTTTGAAGAAGCGGCAAAAGGTGTGGAAAAAGAAGTGCTTTTAAACAACTACACAATCTGCCCTTCTTGCAAAGGCCTGGGAGCGGCCTCCAAATCAGACATAAAAATTTGTTCTGCCTGCCAGGGGCAAGGGCAGATTTTCCAATCAAGAGGCTTTTTTTCGATGTCTTCCACCTGTCCTAATTGTGGAGGAGCTGGTAAAATTATTACCCGTGCTTGTCAGGAATGTTCCGGCGGCGGGCAAGTACGCCAAAAGCAAAAAATCAAAATTGCCATTCCAGCCGGCATCGACGACGGCATGCGTATTAAGATGAGCGGCAAAGGCGACAATACAGCTGGCGGCAGGCCCGGCGATCTGTATGTTTTCATTCATTTAAAACCGCACGATACTTTTCAAAGAGACGGAGATGATATTTATATTGATCTGCCCATCACTTTTGCTGAAGCTTCTCTCGGCTGTAAAAGGGATATTCCTACACTAACCAAAGAAAGCTGCAGGATCTCCATTTCCGAAGGCATTCAAAATGACAAGATCCTAAGAGTTCGCGGAAAAGGTTTTCCCAATGTACATGGCAGTGGCAGTGGCGATCTTTTAGTCCGCGTTATTGTTGAGACTCCGGTTAATCTATCTAATAAACAAAAACAGCTTTTAAAAGACTTTGAAAAAACCCAAACCAAAGACAATCACCCTCGCCAAAAAACTTTTTTTGAAAAAGTAAAGCACTTTTTTATGGGTTAAATAATTCAAAAAAAACTTTTTAAAAATAGCTGCCATTTCTTATAATATTTTTCCTTGTAAAACCAAAGAATTTTATCAAGAAAAGACTAAAAAAAATAGTCAAGGAGATTTTAAATGGCAGCAATAGGATTTTTAAATAATGTCTTTGACAATACAAGCAATGAATTAGTACGCGTAAGCAATACTGTTAAACACATTAAAGACTATAAAATTAAAAATCTGTTTAAAGTTCCTATTAAAATTATCGCTTGGTCTCCTTATGCAGGAATTGCTTTAGAAAAGCTACATATTTCCGGGCACTTTTTCAAAGATCTAAAAAACAACGCTATTGTTACAAATGTTTCTAAAAATCTAAAGATTGTCTTAAGATCATTTTTGCCTGTAGAATTGCTCGGATCAATTTGCGAATTATTTAATGCATCTGTTTCTTATATTAAAAAAGAAAAAAAATTAGATGCTCACGGCCGGCCGACTGAAGAACTTAAAACCCCTCTTTCTGAATTGGGATTTAAATTCCTTTCTTCTATAAATTATACTTGTGACAATTTAATTAATTTACCTTATTTAGTCACATCTTTGAATTTAGAAGCAGCGCTGCCTGTCGTTACTACATTTACCCGTTTAAATCTAATTGGCCTGATCGGCGGATTTTCTTTAATGACCAATTTTATTAGAAACTCCAGAAATTCCTACCGTGCACTAAATACACTTAGAGCCCGTTTATTAAACGTAGAAAACCCGATTGAGCAGCACACCTTAAACGCAAAAAAATGGGAAAAGATCTGGAAAACAGCTGGCAATGTTTCGCTAGCAGCCTTAGGACTTATATTAATGATTGGCAATCTTATCGGAATAGGCTCAACTTTATCTTTTAGCATTTTAGTTACCACAACAATTCCTTTATTTACAACTTTTGCTGCACAGTACGCCTTAGAAAGCAAACCGCCTCAGCCTATACAAGTCTAAAAGCCTATTTTTTTTAAGAAAGAGAGTATTTTTCTTTTAGCTTAAGTATTGTAAGGTTTGACAAAGCAAGTGCTAATATTAAAAGCCAAAATCAAACCAGCCAAAATTTTTTTTTTTTACTTAAAAAAAAACAAGTTGCTTATCTTTATTTTTCTCTTTTAATATTAAGCTAAAAGAAAACCTAATTTTTGCAAAAAAATTTAAAAAAATTAAATTTTTTAAATTTTTTGCAACTTGCTATTGAAAACTTATCACTCAAATTTTTACAATTTTATGAAAAAAAAACTCCATTTATCCTTAATCACAGGCGGGCCCTCATTAGAAAGAGGGATTTCTTTAAATTCTGCCAGATCAGTATTAGACCATTTAGCATCTAGACAAGTTCTTATCAAAGCTTTTTATATAGATTTAAAAAAACGCTCTTTTGCTATTTCCCCTCATCAGCTTTATTCAAATACACCTTCTGATTTTGATTTTAAATTAAAAGATATGGCTAGAGCTTTATCGCCAAAAGAATTTGTAACAAGCCTCAAAAACACAGATTTGGCTTTTCCTGTAATGCATGGCAATTTTGGCGAAGACGGAATTTTTCAGACTTTTTTAGAAAAACATCAAATTCCTTTTATTGGCTCTCCATCTTTTGCCTGTAAAAGAGCTTTTGACAAATATAAATCCAATCAGTTTTTAAAAGACTTAGGTTTTTTAACTTTTCCTGTTGAGCTTTTAAAAATTTATCAAGATCAGAATAATCTGCAAGCGATTAACAGTTTTTTTCAAAAACATAATTTAAAAAGAGCAATTGTCAAACCTGCCTCGGGAGGTTCTTCAATCGGCGTTTTTTCAGTAGCAAATCCTCAAGAGGCTTTTGCCAAAGCCCGTCTTATTTTTTCTAAACGTATGGATACCAGAGCGGTTTTAGAGCCTTTTATAGAAGGAAAAGAATTTACGGTAATCATTTTAGAAAACAGATTTTCCCTTCCGACAGCAATTTTACCGACTGAAATTGAAACCGATTATCAAAACCACCAACTTTTTGATTTCAGAAAAAAATATCTGCCCACTAGGCAAGTGGCTTATCACTGTCCTCCTCGTTTTGATAATTTAACTATTGAAAAAATCCAAGTCGGAGCTGAACAGCTTTTTCGAGCTTTTAACATGAGAGATTTTGGTAGATTTGATGGATGGGTTTTACCTGATGGACAAATTGCTTTTACTGATTTCAATCCTATCTCCGGCATGGAGCAAAACAGCTTTTTATTTCAACAGTCCTCCAGAGTGGGTCTATCGCACAGGGCTGTTTTAGAATATATCTTAGAAAATAGCCTCAGGCGCCATAAAATTAAATTTTCCTTAAATCCACAGCCTAATTCACCTCATTTCCTAGCTCAATCATCTCTGCAGAAAAAAAATCAGTCTACACAAAAAACCTTAAAAGGCTGTTTAAAAAAACCAGTCCATGTGCTCTTTGGCGGAAACACATCAGAAAGGCAGGTATCTGTGATGAGCGGCACAAATACATGGCTCAAGCTTAAAAATTCTGAAAACTATGAGCCCCGACCATTTTTATTAGCACCAGACAATACGGTCTGGTCTTTGCCCTATCATTTAACTTTGAACCATACCGTAGAAGAAATTTTAGAAAACTGTAAAAATGCTGAAAAAGATCACAAAAGGCTCAAAGAGTTAGAAGAAAAAGTCCGTCTCAGGCTGGGATTAAACCTATTTTACTCGGCAGCTTTTCCGGCTGAAAAGCTGCCCCAAAAAATGAGCATGGAAGAATTTGTACAAAAATCTGAATTTATTTTTATCGGCCTGCACGGAGGGATTGGAGAAAATGGCCAGTTGCAAAAACTTTTCAAGCAAAAAAAAATTCTCTTTAACGGTCCCTGTCATAGAATTTCACAGCTTTGCATGGACAAATGGCTGACTTCAAAGACCATTCAAAAATTAAAACTTAAAAATCTTTTTACTATTCCGGGGAAAATTTTAAAAACTGATTATTTTCATAACTTTCAAGTAAAAGACTATAAAGCCTATTTTCAAAACCTACTAAAAGAATTGCAGGCTACAAGTTTAATTGTAAAACCCAGATCGGATGGCTGTTCTTCAGGCGTTGTACATTTATTTTCTTTTCGCGACCTAGAAAAATATATCGGCTTAATCCAAAACCGGGTTGCCTTTATTGAAAAAAACACTTTTTCCGGTCAAACCAACCGAATTGAAATGCCTCTGAAAAAAGTAGCTGATTTATTATTTGAAAAATACATTCCAACAGACGCCATTAAGATTAAAGAAGGCAAACTAAAACATCTAAGCAAAACCGGTTTAATTGAAATTACAACGGCTTTAATTGAACGAAACGGCAAGATCCATGTTTTCAATCCTTCTATTACTGTTGCAGAAAATGAAGTTTTATCTGTTGAAGAAAAATTTCAGGGAGGCACAGGCATTAATATTACGCCGCCGCCGGCTTCAATTGTCAGCGATAAAACTTTAAAAAAAGCCAAAAAAATTTTAAAAACCCTGGCAGAAAAACTAAAAATCAAAGGCTATTGCAGAATCGATGCTTTTTTAAATATTAAAACAGGCCGGCTTTTTGTTATAGAAATCAATACTCTTCCCGCCTTAACTCCATCGACGGTTTTTTATCATCAGGGTCTTGCAGAAAAAAAGCCGATTCATCCGACTAATCTGATTGAAGAGCTCATTGCCAACAAAGGCTATTAAAAATCAAATCTGGCATTTAAACTGAAGCCATATAAATACAGTCCGTGTTGATTATGATGATCGATGCCGCCACTTTGATCGACATTGACAGCTCCCCATGGCTAAGATAAGGCAAAAAAGCACAGCTTTTTTCTGTTTCATAAGAAGTTACATCTATAGATTTATCTGTTTTTTGGGCTTTTAAACTAGCGCCGCCGAACACCAATATCAGCACAACAAAAGTCGCAAAAAACTCTTTTTTCAAAAAGCATTTTTTTTTGCTCCTTAATTTTTCAGCTGCTTAAAAATCCAATCTGCCGGTAACTGTCAGGCCATGCAAATAAAGACCGCCCTGATCTCCATAGACTTGCTCAAACAAAAGCTGATTTTCTCTTAAATAAACCTGGAATTCATATAAAACAGCGATATTGAAATGCATTTTATAGTTTAAAAAATAACTGCCCCAGCCGAAACCTGCTGACAACTCGAACCCTGGCTGTACCAGCTTAGAATTTTTAGTTCCAGTCAAATTGTAAGTAGTATTATACGTTGTACTATACAAAAAATTATCAAAAATCGTTTTAAAATCAGCATACAAAAGATCAAATGCCAAATTAGCATCGATTTTAAAATTCTGACTGAGAAACCACTGGCTATTGCAGCCCAGTTTCATGCCAATTTTCCAAGATTCCAATTTACCATGATAATAAGGATGATATGTGCCTATATTAACATTATAATCCGTAATTTTATTATGGTATTTTTGTTTTATATAGCCGCCTTTCAAGCCAGCAAAAGGACGGGTAATCAATCTTGTTCCCATATAAAATGAACGGCCCATTTCCAAATCCAGCATATCGAAATTAAGACGCCACTTGCCCACTATCTGGGAGATATAAATACTCGAACCACCGGTATAAAAGCAGGGAATAGTCACGTATTCAGAATTTGCATAAGCGACTTTATCCTTTAAATGCAGCCCTATATATCTGAGTAAAAAATCCCAATCGTCATGATTGTTCAAACAATGGCCGATAACAAATTTAAGCCCCGGCTTAAAATCAAAGTCCATGCTGTAATATTTTAAATCTGTAGGATAATTGGTGGTTGAGCTGATATTGGATTTAGCCACATAAAGTTCTTCTTCCAATGCCTGCCAGTAAATACAGGAAAGTTCAAAGTACGAATCCCAATTACCTCTTAAATCAATTCTGCCGGGAGCATTATATCCAGAAGACATATCTTCTTTTGCGATACCTTCTCCTTGCACATAAAGTAGGCCCTGCTCTGTAACCGGAGCTGTTTTAATCTGATCTATGCTATCAAAGTCATTATCAACTTGATCTAAAGAAAAAAGGCTAACTGCTGCTATTAAAGCTAACATCAAAAAACGGCAAAGCAAAAACATTTACAATACTCCTATCGGGATGATTTATATTTGCAATACTTCTTTTAGAATACTTTTAAAAAAGATTAATTGTCTAAAAAATTTTTAGAACAAAATATGAATAGTGAAAGCTGCTAATCCCTTTTTCAGACTTAAAATAAAAAAGCCGATAACAGCTCAAAAGCAAACCAAAATCAATGCTTTTTCCTACAGATCCGGGCATGCAGGATTTCAGGAGAGATCAAAGTAGTTAAAAGCACCATAATGATCCCGATAGCAAAGATTTTATCATTGACCACGCCCAGTCTTTTACCGACATTTAAAAAGACCAGCCCCACCTCTCCTCTTGGCACCATACCAAAACCAATCAAAAAATGATCAACGCCTCTTCCTGCTGCATAACCGCAGAACATTTTGCCTAAAATAGCAATAATGGTAATAACCAAAGCAATTCCTACGGTAGACATTTGGCTAAAAACTACAAAATCTACCTGCAAACCGGTATAGACAAAGAAAATAGGCACAAAAAAATTGCACAAATTCTCAATCAGATCACTGACATGTGTGGTTTCTTTTTGGGTCGCTTCTTTTTCCATGGCATTGGCCAGCTTAACAAATTTTATGCTACCTTTTTTCAATTCTTTAGCCCAGGTACGCAAGGGCGAAACCAAATAAGGAGCACTAAAGTTGGCAAAATACAAAGGATCCAAAATAAGACCGGCGGCAAAAGCTCCCACAATAGGCGCCAGGCCTGCCAAAGAGTGCGACATATAGGCAAAAGACGCACAAAAAATCAAAGCAATAGCTGTTTTCATGCCCACGCCTGGATGGATACGCGCGGCTATCCGGCCTAAAAAAGGAGCAACCAATCTTCCTAAAACAATCGCTCCCACAAAAAAGGCGACGGCTTTAAGACACAAAACAGTAATCGTTGAAACTTCTATATATCCTACCGAAACAATTCCTCCGACTACTGCCAACAGTAAAAGGCCTAGAACATCATCAATAACAGCAGCGCCCAGAACAATTTTTGCCTCTATTGTTTTCATCACACGCAAGTCTTTAAAAACACGGCTTGAAATACCAACAGAAGTAGCTGTTAAAGCAGCTCCTAAAAATAGATGGGTATTTGAACTAAATCCCGGCATCAGCACTTGGGAAGCATAAAAGCCTCCGATAAAAGGCAGAATAACGCCAACAGAGGCTACCAAGAAAGATCTCCAGCCGACTTTTTGCATTTCCCCCAGATTAGATTCCAATCCAATCTGAAATAAAAGTAAAATAACTCCAATTTCCGCTATTCCCATTACCAGTGGATCGTTGGCTAAAATGCTAATTTTATGAAAACCCGGAACAAAAACCAAAGCTGAAATCAACATGCCCATGATCAACTCGCCGAAAACGGCAGGCTGGCCAAATTTCTCAGTCAAAGCGCCGATTCTACCGGCTAGCAGCAAAGCTATAATAAATAAAAAAATTAAGGGAAATTCATAAAACTTTTCAGCATTTACCTGCGCAAAAGCTAGAAAAGGAACAAAAATACCTAAGAAAAAAAATAAAACCCAAAAAAATTTTCTCATTTAACAAATATCTTTTAAAAACCTCTTAAACTTAAGAGTACTGCATTAAAAATATAATTGCAAAAAATTCAGTTTTTCCCTCTAAAACCCCTCTTTTTCCCTGGTTATTCACCGATACGTTTGCCATTTAGGATTTTAAGAACTGAGCTTACAACTTAAATTTGTTTGTAAGTCTTGGATTTAAAAAATGCTCGGGACTGGAGTCGAACCAGCACGGGATATTATCCCAGAGGATTTTAAGTCCTCTGTGTCTACCATTCCACCACCCGAGCAAAGAAACAATAAGAAAAAAAAATTGTACCTAGCAAAGCTTTTAAGAATCAATATTTTTTTTATTATTAACGCACCGTAAAACCCAGTCCTTAAGGGCTGGGATACAAGGTGCGAGTTAAAAAATGCGGGCTTTAATGCCTTTAAGGCCTCCGCCCGCTAAAGTAATCCACATCGAGGTTGTTAGAAGAAGTTTTTAAAAAGCCGGTTGGCTTTAAACCTAACATACTGAGAGTTTTCTCTCTGTTTAATGGCAGGTCACAGTTAAGCCACTGGCTTTTACCATAAACTTGTGGAACATCCGTAGGTGTGTATATATCTCTTCCAACTAACTTCTGCATAAAGTTTCCTCTTTGCCTTCTAATCAACCAGTTTCCCTTGTGCCTCACGGCTCAAGCCTCTCCCTAAAGGGAGGAGTGATTGACTCTTTCTCAGTATGGCTGTGTGTATTTTCTTTTTCTTTAACAGCTTCTTTTTCTTTAACCGGCTCTTCTTTAGGACCTGTTTCCGTTATTTTTTTAGTTTCTTCTTTCTTATCTACGGGCTCTATTTTTTCAGCGTTTTTTTTTGTTTCCGAATTAATTTTTTCTTTATTTTCCCCATTTTCAGATTCTGCTGGAGGAAGAATATTTTTTTCAAAAAATTCTTCGTTCTTAAAGCGGGCTAATTTCTCTTTAATGAGAGTATGCGGAGGAGGTATCAATTTTTTCAAAGAAGGCTGGGCATGCTCTTCATTTTCCGGTTGGCGATTGATATTTTTATCTGGCGGCGCTATTTTTTTATTTGCTGAAGATTCTGTTTTTTCTTCCGATCTGGGCCTTCTTCTTTTTAATCTGCCCTGTTTTTTTTCTTCTTTTTTCTGATGTTTGGAAGAAATTTTAATTGTTCTGTCAGCTGAGACATTTTTTAGAACAATCTTGGTTTCTTTCAGCTCTAAAATTTCGTAATCGGCAACGGGCACCAAAAAAGATTTGGGCCTTTCTATGGAACGGAAAAAAACGGCTCCTTCAAAGGAAACAATTTCAATGGCATCGACAAAATAGTCTTCTTCATCGACCCGTCCTTTAGATCTTCTAATTACCAGTTTCGACCCTTCTTTCGGGGTTAAAACGCTTAAAACAATAGGTTCTCTTGTAAAATTCACATCTACTCCTTACTAGCCATATATTGAATCAAATCGATCATGCGATGAGAATAGCCCATTTCATTGTCATACCAAGAAACGATTTTATAAAACCGTTTATTTAAGGCAATGCCTGCCAACTTATCGAAAATAGAAGAATGGGTAGAAGAGATAAAATCAGTAGAAACAACTTCTTCATCACAATAGGCCAAAATGCCTTTGAGCTCATTTTCCGAGGCTTTTTTCATCGCTGAGGCGATTTCTTCATAGCTAGTGTCTTTGGTTAATTTAACAGTTAAATCTACAACGGAAACATCTACCACGGGAACACGAAAAGCCATGCCGGTTAATTTGCCTTTAATCTCTGGAATGCAGAGGGCTACTGCTTTAGCGGCTCCGGTAGATGCCGGAATAATATTACAGGAGGCGCTTCTACCTCCTCTTAAATCTTTTTTAGAAGGACTATCCACAGTCGGCTGAGTGGAAGTGAGGGCGTGGATGGTGGTCATCAGTCCTTCATCGATGCCGAAATTATCCAACAGCACTTTGGTAATTGGAGCCAGACAATTAGTGGTGCAAGAAGCATTAGAAACAACAGTATCCTTACTCGGATCAAACTTGGTGTGGTTAACGCCCATAACAAAAGTCGGCATGGAATCCTTACCGGGAGCGGAAAGAATTACCCTTTTAGCGCCGGCTGTCAGATGTTTTTTAGCATCTTCCAATTTACGGAAATGGCCTGTAGATTCAATTACGTAATCTACTTGCAAATCTTTCCAGGGCAGTTTGGCTGGATCTTTTTCGGCTAAAACTTTAATTTTTTTATCATCTACTATTAATTCCTGATCTCCGGCAGAAATTTTATTTTCCAATCTGCCGTGTACGGAATCATATTTTAAAAGATAGGCTAAATTTTTAGGATCGACCAAATCATTAACAGCTACAACTTCAATATCATTATGTGTTAAAGCTGCACGGAAAGTCAGTCTGCCGATGCGCCCAAAACCATTAATTGCTATCCTTGTTCCCATATTATCCCCCTTCTAGTCTTTTTATTTTTAATATAGACTAGAGGTAAAAAAAATGCACTACACTAGTTCAATAATACATTTTTTAGCACTATCGCCAAGGCGGGAAGTGCTTTTTAAAATACGGGTATAGCCACCGGCTCTTTGCTGAAAACGCTCTTTAATTTCAGAAAAGAGCTTTTTTAAAATTTTGCGGTCCTGGTTATAAACTGACAAATCGCCTTTTTTAGCTAACTTTGCTTCTTTTGCACTTAAGCGATTGTAGCGGATCTGCAAAAGAGCAGCAGCTCTTCTGCGGGAAGCCAAAGTATCCTTTTTAGCTAAAGTAATAAGTTTATCAGCATGTCTTCTCAGTTCTTTGGCTTTTACTTCTGTAGTTTGTAATTTTTCATTGGTAAAAAGCGATTTTAGCAAATTGGCCAACATTGCTCTTCTATGAGCAGGCTTACGGCCAATTTTAAAGGTATGTTTTCTATGTCTCATTTTAAGCTTCTCTCTTGGCTGCTTTTTCTTCTAAATATTGTTTAATTACTGTTCTAATATTGTCAACAGTAATGCCCAGCTTGCTCAGATCCATGCCTAAAGAAAGGCCGAGTTCTGCTAACTTGGCTTTAATTTCTGTCAGCGACTTTTTCCCGAAATTTCTAAATCTTAACATTTCACTTTCCGGCATAACTACCAGTTCGCCAATTGTATCAATATTGGCGCCGACCAAACAATTGGTAGAACGGACAGAAAGTTCAATTTCTGAAATTTTTAAAGCGAGTTTATCTAAAAGCTCTTCTTTGTCTTTGTTAGTCTCTTCTTTTTCTTTTTCAAAGACAATTTCGTAATTTTTCAAATAGTCGAAAATCTGAAAATGATCCAGCACAATCTGCGTAGCAAACGAAAGTGCTTCCTGAGAGCTGATACGGCCGTCGGTTCTCACTTCTAAAATTAATCTGTCGTAATCTGTATCCTGGCCAACGCGTGTATCTTCTACATAATAATTGACCAAAGTCACAGGAGAATAGGCCACATCCAAAACAATCTCGTCAATTTTTTTGGCCGGCAATTGAATCCTTTCAGACGGCACATATCCCCTGCCGAAACCTACTTTAAAATCAATCTTGCGATTGCAAGGCTTAGTCACGGTCATAATATGCTGATCAGGATTGCAAATCTCAAACTGAGACTCCCCCATAAATTCTTTTAGGCTGACCTTATAAGAACCGCCGGATTTTTCCAGCATCTCTTCAGTAATTTCCATTTGATGGGAAAATTCTACTATTCCCCGAGAATTTTCTTTTTCTTCTGTCGGCAGATAACGCAGTTTAGCTGCTTTTAAATTTAAAACAATGTGCGTCATATCCTCGATCACGCCTTCAACTGCAGTATACTCATGAGCAGCCCCTTCCATGCGTACCGAAATCAACGCCGGAGCTTCCAGCCCGGTCAGCATTACCCGTCTCAGAGCATTGCCCAAAGTATGGCCAAACCCCCTTTCAAAAGGCTCAGCTATAAAACGAGCATAATTCTCTTCTTTTCTTACTTCATCTACTTTAATCTTTTCTGGCATTTCAAACTTGCCATACTTAATCACCATTGTTTTTTACTCCTCTAAATTTTAAACACGTCTGCGTTTGCGGGGCCTACAGCCATTATGCGGAACAGGGGTCTTGTCACGAATTATGGTAATATTCAGTCCTGAGCTTTGAATGCCTCGGACTGCAGATTCCCGGCCAGAACCCGGCCCTTTTAAATTAACTTCACATTCTTTCATACCATAGCTCATAGCTGCTTCCTTGGCTGCCTTCTGAGCGGCTACTGTTCCAGCAAAAGCTGAAGATTTTCTAGAACCGGAAAAATTACAGGTTCCAGCCGATGCCCAGGTCAGGACGTTGCCAGCCAAATCCGTAAAGGAAACAACTGTATTGTTAAAAGTAGCTTTAACATGGGCTATTCCCATTGGTACGGTGCGGGAAGCTCTGCGTCTGATTTTCTTCTTAAGCCCCTGCTCTTTGCCTTTAGCTCCCTTACCACTCTTGACGCCTTTAGCGCCCTTATTAATAACCTGTTTTTTCTGCTGTTTCTTTTCTACTTTCTTTCCCAAAGCTTTTCACTCCTTACATTTTCTTGTTGGCTACTATTCTTTTTTTACCTTTACGCGTACGAGCATTAGAACGGGTCCTTTGACCATGGACAGGCAGACCTACACGATGGCGCAAACCACGATAACAATGAATGTTTACCAGTCTTTTAATATCGTTTTGCACCTGTCTTCTCAAATCACCCTCGACTGCATATTTAGAAGAAAGCACAGTATTGATTTTGGCGATCTCATCAGAGGTTAAAGTTTTAGCCTTCTTACTAGGATCCAGCCCTAATTCAGCAATAATTTTTCTAGACATGCTCGGGCCAATGCCATAAATATAAGTCAAACTAATCTCTAATCTTTTATTATCAGGTATGTCCCTACCAACAATTCTTACCATTTTTCCTATCCTTTTTGGCTTATCATTTTAACATAAAAATCTTATGCTACAAAACTAATTCTTTTTTTTAATTTTCTCAGCGCCCCATCAGACGCCCTCTTTTCATAAACCCATCATAGCGCTGCATCAAAAGATGCGACTCAATCTGCTTGGCAGTATCCAAAATAACACCTACCAAAATCAAAAGCGAAGTGCCTCCAAAAAAATGGGCTATATTATAGTCTACATTCATAAATTTACTTACCAGCATGGGGAAAACAGCAATCAAAGCCAGAAAAACACCCCCTAAAAAGGTGATCCTGCTCATTGTGTTATGCAAATAATCCTGCGTCGGATGCCCCTGGCGGATACCTGGAATAAAAGCCCCGTTTTTTTTCATGTCAGAGGCTATTTGCTCAGGATGAAACTGCGTAGCAGTCCAAAAGAATGTAAAAAATAAAATTAATGCTACGTATAAAATTGTATATACAGTACTGCCGGGAACCAGCATTCTCGTAAAACGGCCAAACCAGGAAACTTGACCTAAAAACTGGCCAACGAGCGCAGGAAATGATAAAATCGAAGAGGCAAAAATCACCGGAATCACTCCAGCATAATTAATTTTTAACGGCAGATAAGAAGAGCCTTGGGCCGAAGTAACCGACTGCCTAGCATATTGCAAAGGAACTTTCCTTTGACCCTGAATTACTAAAATAGTTCCTATAATTACTAAAACAAAAACTGAAACTAAAACTATCAAAGAAGAAAAGCTCAAATGCCCAGCTTCCTGAGATTCCAAGTTCAGCTGCTTGATAATAGAACCAACAGTTGATGGCAGAGAAGCTAAAATACCAATAGTAATAATCAAACTAATGCCGTTGCCGACTCCCTTTTCCGAAATTCTCTCCCCAATCCACATTAAAAACAAAGTTCCTGCCGTCATGGTCAGCATAACAGTTAAATAGAAAAACCAAGGAATTCCCATAATCTGCACATCGGAAAATTCAGAAATAATTAAAACTTTAGAAGAACGGTGCAAGTGATGAAATAGATACTTGGCAAATAACAGCGATTGAAATAAAGCCAAGGCCATAGTGCCCAGCCTGGTCCATTTGCCAATTTTTCTTTTGCCCTGCTCCGGATTTTCCTTCATCTCTCTTTGCACAGAAGGTGCCAAAGCTACCACCAGCTGTAAAATAATCGAAGCGGAAATATAAGGCATCACGCCTAAAGCCGTTACCGTCATATTGGCAAAAGCACCGCCAGAGAACATGTCCATCAGCTGAAATAAATTCTGGCCGCCGCCAGTAGCCTGCCGAAACATCTCGGCAGCAGCTTCGCTGTTAATGCCGGGAACTGGTATGGCAGCGCCAATCCGGCAGACAAATAGCAAAAGCAAGGTGGCTATAATTTTCTGCCTAAGCTCCGGCATTTTAAAAACTTTTTTAATCGTAGCAATCATGGAAAACTATGCTTGGCCTTTTTTAGTGTTTTTGGCTTTTTTACTGTCTTGCCCTTTTGAAATAGCCGCTTTTTTCTTAACTGTCTTTTTAACAGTTTTGGGTGCAGCTTTTACCTTCTCAGTTTTTTTAGATACCGGCTTTTTGCTTTTCTCTGCCGGCTCATTTTTTTCCGCTTTATCAGAAGCGGCAGATTTTTTGCCTACCAGCTCTAATTCAATATTTAATTTTTGCAGTTTTTCATGGGCCGCCGCCGAAATAGCATTGGCAATAACTTTTTTAGGCTTCATCTCAAGTTCGCCATTGGCCAAAATTTTCAAACCGTAAAATTTATCTTTGGAAATCAACTTTTTTTCTTGCAAACTTTCCAAAGAAACAATTTCTCCATCCTGAAAAAACTTGGAAAACTTACCTAAATTAAGCTCATAAAAAGGCCTTAAATGGCGGCCTCGGGTAAAGCCTCTGTTAGGCAGCCTAGTAAAAAGACGGCCCTGCCCGCCCTCATAGCCATATCTATGCCTATATCCGCTGCGGCTTTTAGCGCCTTTATGCCCGCGACAAGAAGTTTTTCCCCGGCCAGAACCCGGACCTCTTCCGACACGCTGCACGTTTTTACGTTTCACACTAGTATTTTTTAATTGGAAAAGTTCTGTCATATTATTCTGTTTCCTCTTTGCCCGCGCCCCTTAAAGAAAGCACTTGTTCGCGATTTGTTAAACTTTTTAAAGCCTTAATTGTAGCTCTGACCTGATTCATCGGATTATTAGAACCCAAACTTTTGGCCACTACATCCTTGATTCCTGCCAACTCTAAAATAGAACGTACAATCGAACCGGCAATAATGCCCCGGCCTTCACGCGCCGGCTTCAACATTACTTCAGCGCCATCCCATTGTACAATAATTTCATGAGGAATCGTATCGCCTTCCATCTCAAAAGTAAAAATATTTTTACGAGCCTGTTCCGTTCCTTTGCGGATTGCATCAGACACCTCGTTAGCTTTACCAAAACCAAAGCCAACATGCCCTTGACGGTCGCCAACCAAAATCAGCGCCGAAAAATTAAATTTACGGCCGCCTTTGACAACTTTTGTGCTGCGGTTAATATAAAGCACCTTTTCATCTAATTCTTTTTCCGCCTGATCTTGTCTTCTTTCGCCTTTTTTTAACATGTCCTCATATTCCCAATTTAAAATTTTAAACCTGTCTTGCGGGCCGCATCTGCTAAAATAGCAATCAGTCCATGATATTTAAAACGGCCACGATCAAAAGCCACTTCCTTAATCTGCTTTTCCAACGCAATCTTAGCTATTTCCTCGCCTACCACAGCAGCAGATTCTTTTGATTTTTTTTTCTGAGCGCCGGTAAATTTTTTGGAAAAAGTACCTATAGACGCTAAAGTACGCCTTTGTTCTCTGTCAATCAACTGGGCAGAAATATGCTTGTTGCTCTTACTTACACGCAGACGAAAACGGCTTTTCAAACTGTTTTTAACGTGATAATTGCGCCTTTTTCTAGACTGGTTTCTTTTTAAAAGATTGTTTTCCATTTTTTCCTCTTTTACTTATCTCTTCTCATAAATTAACCTGCAGATGCAGACTTCGCAGATTTGCCCGCTTTCTTACGTACATACTCACCGGTATAACGAATGCCTTTGCCTTTATAAGGCTCCGGCTTGCGCAAACTGCGTACATCAGCAGCAAAGCCGCCAACTAGTTGCTTGTCAATGCCGGTAATAATAATTTCCAAAGCCTTAGGATCTACTTTTACCTGCAACTCCTCTGGAATTTTTAAACAGGTCGGATGAGAATAGCCAATCTGCAAATCCAAATCACGGCCGCGTACAGAAGCACGAAAACCAACACCTACCAAAGACAGTCTTTTTTCAAATCCTTTACTGACGCCCTCTACCATATTCCTGATTAAAGCCCAGTAAAGCCCAAGCATGGCTTTAGAGATTTTCCTGCCTTCCTGTGTCACCATGATTCCATCTTCACTGACCTTAGCAGCTATTCCTTCATACAGTTTGCGGGATAAAGAACCCTTCGGCCCTTTAACCATCACCCCATCTTTGCTAATCTTAACTTCTACTCCTTTAGGAAGCGCTATCGCTTTTTTAGCTAGTCTTGACATAATACTCCTCTACCATACATAACATAAAACTTCTCCGCCCAAACCGTTCTCGCGCGCTTTTTCATCATCCATTACTCCCTTAGAAGTAGATATGATCGCTACGCCCAAACCGCTTTGCACTTTCGGCAATTTGTCCCTGCCGGCATAAACACGCATACCAGGAGAAGATACCCTCTTCAGTCCTCTAATGGCAGGCTGGCGGTTTTTGTGATATTTCAAAAAAATCCGCACAAAAGATTTTTCTTTCGGTAAAAACCTTTGAACAAAACCCTGCTCTTTTAAAATCTGAATAATAGCCAATTTGGCTTTGCTGCTTCTAATATCCACATAGCGATGCTCCGCTTTTCCAGCATTTACAATCTTGTTCAAAAGCTCGGCAATTGGATCGTTAAATGTCATATTTTATTTTCTCCGATTAACTCTCTTTAGATTTTTTTAAAGGAAAGCCCAGCAAAGTTAACAACTCTTTAGACTCTGCATCATCAGAAGTGGAAGTTACTAAGGTGATATTCATACCTTGCACTCGCTTGACTTTGTCCAAATCCACTTCAGGAAACACTTGCTGGTCTTCAATTCCTAAACTATAATTGCCTTTACCATCTCCCCGCTCTTTAAAACCGCGAAAATCACGAATACGAGGACAGACAATATTACAAAAGCGGTCTAAAAAATCATACATTCTTTTTTTACGCAAAGTTACTTTTAAACCAATTACTTGTCCCACTTTCAACTTGAAATTAGAAATTGCTTTCTTGGCTTTGATAATAACCGGTTTTTGAGAAGAAATCATGGTCAGCTCTTCAATATGCTGCTGTAAAAAACTCTTGTCTTGAGCAGCTTCCGCTACCCCCATGCTGATAATAATTTTTTTTAGCCTAGGCAACTGCATAACATTTTTTTCAGAAAAACGCTGCTTTAATTGAGACAAAATCTCTTTGTTAAATTTTTCTTGCAACCTGGACATAACTTACTTGCCGCCTTTCTTTTTCTTTTTTAATGCTCTAAACAATACTTCTTTGCCGTTTTTCTCATATACCAGTTCGGCATTTTTACCATTTTTTTGTTTAACCTTAACTTTAATCCTGCTGCCTTCTTTGTCGCATAAAGCAACATTGGAAACATTCACCGCCCTTTCAATCGATAAAATCTGTGCGTTCTGCGTCTCTTGGGATTTTTTAACATGGCGTTTACGAACGTTTACACCCTGTACCAAGACCCTGTCCTTACGACGAGCCAAAACGTCTCCTGTCTTGCCCTTGTCATTACCAGTAATTACAATTACCTTATCTCCTTTACAAATCCACTTGCTCATAACTTAGATCCCTCTAATAAATTACTTCTGCTTTAAATTACTTCTGGCGCCAATGAACAGATCTTTAAAAAACCTTTATGCCTTAACTCCCTGACAATCGGTCCAAAAATCCTAGTTCCCTTAGGCTCATTTTTATCGCCTAATATAACACAGCTGTTATCATAAAAACGCAGCTTAGAACCATCAGGCCTGCGAATAAAATTTTTAGTTCTGACAACTACAGCTTTCACTATAGATCCCTTTTTAATACTGCTATGCGGATCAGCCTCTTTTACCGAACAGACAATAATACTGCCCGCTTGGGCATATCTTTTTTTGCTGCCGCCCAAAACTTTAAAACACTTTACCTTGCGAGCTCCGCTATTGTCCGCTACTGCTAATTCTGTTTCTTGTTGAATCATATCCTTTACCTACCCTATAACTATCCATCTTTTGGTTTTAGAAAGAGGACGGCAATGTCTAATCCTGACCGCCTGCCCCTCTTTAACTTGCATATTTGCATGGGCATAGTATTTTTTACTTCTTTTCACTAACTTGTTATATTTAGGATGTCGGAACCTGCTGACAACCCTGACGATCGCCGTCTTGCTCATTTTACTGGAAACAACTACGCCTTCTAAAATCTTACGCTGTGTTCTCATGACTTAACTAACCTCTTTTTTTCTGCTAATATAAAAAGTACCCGCGCACGGTCTTTTTTCTTTTCTTTTAAAAGGTGCGGCTTTTCCAGTTTGCGCGCAGCTGAGAGCTGACATTTCAAATCATAAATTTCCTGATTTAAATCAGCCAAAAGAGCTTGTAACTGCTCTTCGGTTAAATCCTTCATTTCCTGCATGTGCGACATATTTCTTTCCTTTGTCTATATACTTTACACGCGCTCAATCCGTTCAACAAAACGGGTCTTAAGTCCCAGCTTTGCAGAAGCCAGCCTTAAAGCTGTTTGCGCTTCTTTCTTATTAGAACCCCCAACTTCAAATAACACCCGGCCCGGTTTAACTACCGCAACCCACTGATCTGTTCCGCCTTTTCCCTTTCCCATACGAGTCTCAGCCGGTTTTTTAGTCACCGGTTTGTCCGGAAAAATACGGATCCAGACTTTTCCCTTGCGGTTCAAATGGCGATTGATTGCCACACGACAAGCTTCTATCTGCCGCGCTGTAATCCAGCCCCTTTCCTGGGCCTGCATACCAAAATCTCCAAATTCAACAAAGCCACCCCCTTTAGTCAGTCCAGCAAATTGGCCTTTTTGACACTTGCGATATTTCGTTTTACCTGGCTGCATTGGCATAATCTCTTCTCCCTATCTGTTATGCAATCGGCTCTTCGCCTTTATTAATCCAAACTTTTACGCCTATAGTCCCATAAGTAGTTTCCGCCCGAGAATCGGCATAGTCAATATTAGCACGCAGAGTATGCAAAGGAATCTTTCCTCTTTTATACCCTTCCGTACGTGCAATTTCAGCACCGCCCAAACGGCCGGAAAGTTGCAGCTTAACCCCTAACGCCCCGGCATCCATAGACGCCTGCAAAGCTTTTTTCATAATTCTTTTATAAGGCATGCGACGCTGCAGCTGCTTAGCCAAAGAATCAGCCACTAACTGAGCTTCTAAATCAGGCCTCTTAACTTCTTCTACTTCAATCCAAACCTCAGAACCAGTCAGCTTTTTAAGCTCTTTTTTCAAGGTTTCAATATCAGCTCCGCGCTTGCCAATCACAAGCCCCGGACGGGCTGTATGAATCGTAACTTCTATTTTACCGCTCATTCGCTTAATACTAAATCTAGACGCCCCTACGCAAAAAGACTTGGCCTTTAAAAAATTGCGGATCAAACGGTCTTGCGCCAGCAAATCCCCAAATTCTTTTTTATTGGCAAACCAGCTAGACAGCCACTTTTTGCGAGTCACTAAACGAAAACCTGTAGGCGATACTTTTTGTCCCATATTTTTCCTCTCTTACACCTGTTTGAGCACAACCGTAAAATGACTAGTCCTCTTGATCACCGGAACCTGACTGCCGCGAGATCTGGCTTTCGCTCTTTTCAGCCTAAGTCCTTCGTCCACTCTAACCTCTGAAACTGTTAGAGTTTCCCTTTTCCAGTCTTCTCTAGTCTCAGCATTGGCAATTGCGCTTTTTAATGTTTTTAATAAATGGCGGGCGCCTTTTAAACTGGAAAACTTCAGCTGCACAAGAGCCTCTTGTGCTTTTAAACCGCGAATTAAACCAGCAGCTAAAAATGCTTTTTTAGGGCTGATCCTGACATATTTAGTCATTGCTTTTACTGTTTTCATTTCTTGGCAGCTCCTTTCTTAGCAGCTCCTTCTTCCTTCGTTTTCTTATTCAAAGGATGGCCTTTAAAAGTTCTGGTCGGAGCAAATTCTCCCAAACAATGGCCCACCATGTTCTCTGAAACAAATACTACAACAAATTTTTTTCCGTTATGCACTTCAAAAGTATGGCCAATCATATCAGGTATAATTAAAGAACGGCGGGACCAAGTCTTAATCGGATTTTTCTTTTCTGCCTGATTCATTTTTTCTATCTTTTTAGTCAAATGATGATCCACAAAAGGACCTTTTTTAAGCGATCTTCCCATAAAATTTCCTACCTGCCTAATTTCTTTTTCTTTTTACGCTTCTTAATAATCCATTTTTGGCTTTTTTTACCGCATCTAGTCTTTTTTCCCTTACAGGATTTGGACCAAGGAGTTTTTGGATGATTTCCCTTGCTGCGGCCTTCCCCTCCCCCGTGAGGGTGATCGATCGGGTTCATAGCCACACCGCGAACAGTCGGACGGACACCTCTCCAGCGCTTGCGACCAGCTTTGCTTTCTACTCTTAAATTGTTTTCAAAATTAGAAAGAATACCAAACGTAGCCCGACAGTTTTCATGAATCAAACGGATTTCACCAGAAGGCATCTTAATAGCTGCATAGCCTTCCCGGCGCGCTAAAAGCTGCGCAGACAAACCAGCAGAACGCACAAGCTTGCCACCTCTTCCCGGCTTAATTTCAATATTGTGGACAATTGAACCGACCGGCATTTTCTTAAGACGCATGCAGCAGCCTACATCAAATTCACTCTCGTCCGATGTCTGCACCTTATCGCCTACACGCAAACCCTGCGGCGCTAAAATATAGCTCTTTTCCCCATCAGCATAATGCAAAAGAGCAATAAAAGCAGAACGGTTCGGATCATACTCAATAGATGCCACTTTGGCTAAAATATTTTCCTTGCTGCGCACAAAATCAATAATACGATATTTCCTCTTATGCCCACCACCACGATGACGACAAGTAATATGGCCATTATTATTACGGCCAGAAATCCGTTTTTTCTTTCTCAGCAGGCTTTTTTCTCCGCCTTTGGTCCTTATGTCCAATTCATCAAAACTCGGCAGCACCAAAGTTCTTAAACTGGGAGTTACAGGATTAAATTTTTTGCTCATAATTTTTAGCCTTCTTTTATTCCTCGTCTATGCTGTCATTTTTACGCAGAGTCACAACAGCTTTTTTAAAACCTTTCATCATTCCCTTGCGCCCACGAAAACGACGGGCTTTAGGTTTCACACAAATAGTATTTACAGAAACTACTTTTATGTTCTTTTTCGCATAAATTTTTTCCAAAGCCTTTTTAATTTCAGTCTTGTTAGATTTTTTGTCCACCATAAATACATATTTGGGATTCTCATATTTAGCCAGACTACGGCTTGACTTGCTGTCTTTTAAATGCAGCAACATATTAGCCTTTTCTGTTACACGGCGACTTTTAATAATCTCATAAGGGCTTTTCGTCATAATTTTTTATTTCCCCGATTTATTGCTTTTTAAAACAGCATCTAGATCTACCATAGCTGAATCCAAAAATACCAGTTTCTGACAGTTGGCCAGTTCAAAACCATTAATCTGATTCAAATAGAAAAAATTCTTTTTAGGCAGGTTGCGCAGGCTTTTAAACAGATTATCATTTTTCTTAGAAGCTAAAACCAGCACTTTGTCTTTCGCCAAATCTGTTTTCTTAAAAAAATCAGCCAGCAACTTAGTCTTTGGACTTTCAATCTCCACTGCTGTTAAAACCACAGCTTTCTGTTCTTTAACCTTTTCAACTATCAAAGAACAAATAACAGCTTTTTTAGCCTTACGGTTAATTTTAACATGCTGGTTAAACTTAGCTTTCGGACCATGGACAACGCCTCCTTTCCTAAACTGAGGAGCAGACAGCATTCCATGACGAGCACGGCCAAGCCCCTTCTGAGCCTGGGCTTTTTGTTTGGCTTTGTTAACTTCGCCCCGTCCTTTAGTATGCGCAGACCACTGACGCTTGTTAGCATGCAAAGCAACTAAATAATCTTTCACCAGCTGGCTCGATATCTTGCCTTGCAAAAGAGAATCGGCAATTTCCACTTCTCCTGTCGACTTGCCATTCAAATCATACTTTTTAAGCACTGCCACAGCCTATCTCCTTTTTACTTGTTCCGACAATTAGTTTTTTTCTTAGCTTGAGCTATTAAAACCACACCCTGTTTTGCTCCCGGCACAGAACCTTCTACTATTAAAAACTGTTTTTCTACATCTACATGCAAAACTCTCAAGCTTTGCACGGTCACTTTTTTGCCTCCCATCCGGCTCGCTCTTGGACCTAACGGAAAACATCTGCCAGGAGTAGATCTCATCCCTGTAGAACCCGCATGGCGGTGAAAACCAGAGCCGTGAGCAGCCGGGCCTCCAGCAAAACCATACTTTTTCATCACTCCCTGATAACCCTTGCCTTTAGAAGTTCCTGAAACGTCTACAAAATCACCAACTTGAAAACCGCTAATATCTATTTTCTGACCGGCTTGATATTCTTCCGTCTTTTCTACTACAGATTCTTTAAGCTTTCTTTTCAAAGACGCTTTGTGCTTGGTAAAATGGCCTTTTAAAGGTTTATTCAAAGCTTTTTCTTTAACATCAAAAGCTCCCAGCTGAATAGCTTTATAGCCATCTTTTTCCTGGCTTTTTAACTGAACCACTTCCATAGGCTCCATTTTTAGCACAGTGCCTACTTTCAAATCGCCATTTTTACCAAAAAACTGGGCCATACCAGCCTTTTTACCAACAAACTGTAAAGACATAATTTCTCCTAATTCAATGCAAATCAATCCAATTAGCGCATCTTCTAATATTTTCTAACAGCCTTTTAGAAACTGCAGCTAGCAAGTCTTCGTTAAAGCTTTATATTTAAACAAAAGAGCTTAGCAAATAACACCTTTTTCTCTCAATTAAAAATTCTAGGCGTAAGTATAAACACTATAAGAGAAAGAAAAATTCCTCTCAAGTTAAAAAAAATTTCCAACTGTTTTTTTAAATAAAGTTTAAGACCAAGTTAAAATCCAAATACAAAAATAACTAATAAAAAAAAAATTAAAAAAATAAAGTTAACAGTTAAAAACCATTCTAACTTGGAAATTTTCATATAAAACAAAAATTTATATTACAATTTTCAATTATGCACAAAGTCCATCCCTAGCTAAAGCTAAAATAGAGCCTCTGTCTTGCACCGACTGCATGATTTGAGCTTTTTTTCCCTGCTCTTTAATCTCTTTTAAAGTATCTGTAAACATATATTTAGAAATTTTATTGCCGCAAGCAGCCAATAAAGAAACAAAACCAATCAATTCAAAACATCTGTTTAAATTAAGTGGAATGACCCCTAAAAAATAACAAGCAGCAAAACCTAAAACCGCCATCGCCAAATCCAATATATCCAAAGCCACCGCTATATAACTATAGTTAATATTTTTCCGGGTTATTTCTTCAATCCGGCAAATATTTTCCCAATCAGAAGTTTTGCCCTCAGGATCTCTCTGCCTAATCTGTTGTTTATGCTCTTGAATTTTCGCCTTTTCTTTTAAATGCATTTCCATTGCTCTCCAATCATAGCTAAACTTCCATAAATCCAGACCAGGAGCAATAGTTTTTAAAATTAATTGGAAAGATGCAAAAGGCGTTTTAACCGTATCCTGAATAATTTTTAAAACGCCTTTCAATAAATGTATTCCAGAAAAAACTGTCTTTTCCAAAACTAAATAATTTTTTTTGAATAATTGTGCGTTTTTTTTATTCGGCCTACTCATTAACGCATAAAACAACATCTCAGGTAAGGCTTCTTTCGATTTCGAATAATTTTTCAAAAAACGTTTAATATCAGTCCAGCAGGATGCCAAAAAAAACGACTTAGATGCAATTTTAATCCTTTTGGCAATCTCTAAAGCATGAAATTTTTTATTCATTTCTTTAAAAAAAAATGCCATTCCCTCTAAAACATCTTTAACAATAAGTAAAAACTTTTTCTCGCCATGAATAGTAGATGTCCATTTACAAAAAGCCGAAAAAAAATTTCTGTTTTTATTTTTCTCAATTAAATAAAACTTCTGTTCGCCATCAATATCTAATTTCCAATACGTTACTAAAGGCCCCGGTAAAGAAACAAAAGTCATCGGCAAAGAAACATCAGACATATTTAAAGATTTGTTCTTAAAAAAATAATATTTTACTAACAAAACTGGATAAATCCAATTAAAAAATTAACAGCCTATCCAATTTTTGGAAATTAATTAAGAACTTACAAAAGCAACATTTTTTTTCAAGCCTCTGAAAAAATCAGCTGCAGACATCGTCTTTTTGCCTTCCGGCTTAACCATATCTATTTGCAAAGCATCTTTTTGACAAGCAACCAAAAATGGAAGCTGCTGTAAAGAATTCGGGCATTGTAAAATTTCTCCGGCCTGTTTTAACTTTTCTTTTAAAGACACAACACAAGACTTTAGAATTTTGATCTGTTTTTTTTCTCCTCCTATCCAAATCCAACACCTAGCTCCTGGAAAAGGTGCAAAAGCCCGTACCTGGTTATGCAGCTTTTCTGCAGAACTGTGCCAATCCATCCAATACTCTTCCGACTTAATTTTAGGAGCATAACTGGCTTTTGCATGATCCTGCGGTTTTGGGTCTAAAGTTCTATCTTTAATCTGTTGAACTGTTTTTAAAAGCAAAGGTCCGCTAAGTTTGATAAAAGCATCTTGCAACTGGCCAAAATTCATGCTTTTAGGAATTTCTAAAGAACCCTGTTGCAAAATATCACCCTCGTCCATTTTTTCATTCATCTGCATAATAGTTACGCCAGACTGTGTCTCTCCTGCTAAAAGCGTTCTTTGCATCGGCGCAGCCCCTCGGTATGTGGGCAATAAAGAAGTGTGCACATTAATAAAACCATATTTGGGAATTTTTAAAAGCTCGGGCTTTAAAATCTGGCCATACGCTGCAACTATTACCAAATCAGGCCTTAATATTTTAATCTTGTCTATAAAACTTTTTTCCGACGCCTTAATCGGCTGAAAAAAAGCTAAAGACAGCTTTGACTTTTGATAAAACTGTTTAACCTCGGAGATATGCAAGCGGTTTCTTTTTCTGTCCGGCTGAGTGACAACCGCACAAATATCCAACTTATTTTTCAACAGAAAAGCTAAAATCTCAGCAGCAAAAAAAGGAGTTCCAAAAAAAATTATTCTCATAAAAAATGACAGCCTGGAAACCAACTTCTTTAGATGTTGGAAGAAATGCTGCCCCTCCGTTCGGTTAAAAATGTTTTTGCGGTTTCTAATAAAATACAATCTGCAGCTTTTACGATTAAAGATACAAGAAAACCAACCATTTTAATGGCTGAATAAATTGTGCCAAAATATTTATTTCTTTAAAAACTTTAAATAGTTTAAATTTATATTTGGCTTTTTACGAATAATGTCTTTAAGACACTTCTGTTCTTTAGAAAGTGTCTAGGGTTTTTTGAAAAATTTTTCAAAGGTAAAATACTATATTAAATAAACTTCTCAAGTAAAAAATAATAAAAAGGGGCATCTTCTCTTAGCCTAGATATTATAAGACTTGAAAGATCAAGCGAATCTTGTTTGAAGCTAGAATCCAACGTTCTTTAGATTTTGGAGTATATCAACCTCTTGAACCGCTTTTTCTTGCTTATAATTTCCCTTTATACCGCCCAGTCCAATAATGCCCCTTTTCGAAGAGCGGCAAAATTCTACCAGATGCTTAATTTCTTCAGTGGGCTTGAGCTTCTCTTCAATCAGATGCAACGCCTGCTTTAAATATAATCCCTCGCGATAGATTAATTTAAAAGCACGTGAAAGCTCATTACGGACCTGCAAAGGGAATTTGTGCCTTTTCAAACCAATAATATTAATTCCGCCCAAACGATAAGGCACGCCGCCGCCCACAGTATAAGGAGGAACATCACAATAAACCCGGCTAAAACCGCCAACCATAGAATATTTGCCAATTTTAGAAAATTGATGGATCGGCGTCATCCCGCCAATAATAGCATAGTCCTCAATTTTAACATGGCCCGCCAGCATAGAGCAATTGGCCATGATTACCCGATTGCCCACTTCACAATTATGCGCTACATGGCAATACGCCATAATCAGACAATTATCTCCAATTTTTACTTGCGAGTTCTTACCGCATGAGGCATTAATAGTGGCATATTCGCGGATTTCACAGTTTTTACCAATTTTAACTAACGTTTTCTCCCCTTTATATTTTAAGTCCTGCGGCTTGACTCCAATCACAGCTCCTGGAAAAATACAGCTGCCTGCCCCGATCGTAGTATAACCATCCAGATAAGCATGCGATTTAATGACCACATTATCTTCCAATATAACATGCTCTTTTACCGTAGCAAAAGCCTCTACAGTTACGTTTTTACCGATCTGCGCCCCTTTTTCTACTATCGCCATAGGATGAATTGCCATATATTTTCCTTAACTGTCCCTACTATGAGTTATTTTTCTTAAAAATTATTGTTTCAAACATACTATTAAAATACAGCTATGGATTACAAGTCTATCTCAATTTGCCATTCTCTTTAAACTAAAGCTTGCTGCGATCGATTAAAGCAAAGCTCAGCTCAGCTTCAACTACAGTTTTATTGTCCACTAAAGCTTTAGCGGCAATTTTACCTCCATTGTTGCTCATATGCAAAGCTTTAACTTCTAAAATTAAAATGTCACCAGGCACAACCGGCCGGCGGAATTTGGCACCAACAATATTTAAAAGCAAAGCAATTTTGGGAGTTTTTGTTTTTTCATATACTAAAATACCGCCTGTTTGCGCCAAAGCCTCAATAATCAAAACTCCAGGCATTACCGGCGCTTCCGGAAAATGGCCTAAAAAAATCTCTTCATTTAAAGTCACATTTTTCTGTGCTACAATTGTACCTTTTTCAACATCAACTTTCAACACCTTGTCTACCAACAAAAAGGGATAGCGGTGCGGCAAAATTTTTCTAATTTCTTTCCAAGTTAACTGCGAAGATTTCATGTTCTTCTTTCTCCTTTTGAAGCATTTTTTTTACCAAAACTGCATTTAAGCTATGACCCGGCCGAAGAGCAATTATATGAGAAAAAATAACTCTTCCCGATAAAGCAAAATCTCCTATTAAATCTAAAATTTTATGACGTACACACTCGTCTTTAAAACGCAAAGCACTTGGCAAAACCGGCGTCCCGTCACGAATCAAAAGGGCATTTTCCAAATTTCCCCCTTTGATCAATCCCTGGTCTAGCAAAGGCTTAATTTCTTCATAAAATGAAAAAGTGCGGGCAGACGCTATATTTTGCAAAAAACTGTTTTGCGACAGCTTAAAAGATAAAAACTGCTGCTTTTCTTTTAAAAAATCAGATTCAAAAAGACAGCTGATTTTAAAACAATCACAAGGCAGGGCAACTAACTGGGAATTGCTGTTTTGCACATATACAGCCGTTTTAAGCTGCAAAACATCACGCGGCTGATTTTGCTGTTTTATCCCGGCTTGTAAAATCAAATCAGCAAATTCTTGAGCACTGCCATCCAAAATAGGAAGCTCTCCGCCTTCTATTGCCATAGTGAGATTGGAAATACCCAAAGCGTATAAAGCTGCCAGCAAATGCTCAACTGTGCCAACCGAAGCTTCTTTTTGCTTTAAAAAAGTCGTACGCAAAGCAGAAATTACATTTTCAATGTTAGCAGAAACAGGCCCTTTTTTAGTCTGAAATACTAAACCGCTATTTTCTTGGGCAGGCAATAACCTGAGACAGCTTTTTTCTCCAGAAAATAGCCCTCTGCCAGAAATCACAGCTTCTTTTTGCAAAGTTTTTTGCCTGACTAAACCCAAAAAAAACCTTCCTGTAATATTTTTAGATTTTTTAAAGTCTTGAATGTTATTAAAAAAATATTCTTACTTAAAATTTATTTTTTAAAAATTAAAAATAAATTAAAAAGTATAAATACAAAAAAGCCTTTAAAAAAAACAATTTGCAACAACTGTCAATTTTTTATCAAAGTTAGCTAAGCCCATACTTTTTTAGCAAAGCTTTTTTTCGGATCCGCTCTCTATGCACAAACAAGCAAAAGCCTAAAGATAAGAGACTAATAACAATAATCAAGCTGTCTCCCCAAAAAGCATAAAAGGTAGGATAATGCTGCAGAGGCAACAAGACCCAAAGAGCATCAAACAAATTTTCAGAAAAGCCTTTTTCATCTGTTAGCTGACCGATGGTATTTCCAAACGCATCAACTGCAGCTGTAATGCCAGTATTGCAACAGCGGACCAAAGGAATGCCATTTTCTACAGCTCGCAGCCTGCCCAGTTCAAAATGAGCTTTAGGCAGCGTTGAAGAGGGAAACCAAACATCATTGGAAATATTAACCAAAAACTCAGCTCCTTTTTGCCGGTTTTTCCTCATCAAATTACCATAAGTTTCCTCATAGCAAATAGAAACGCCGAAAGGAACCTTGGATTGAAATACCCTGGCCCTTTTGCCTGGAGTAAAAACGCCACTGATGCCATATTTGGCAGCTAGTCTGGCGCACCACTTAAAAGGAAAATATTCAACTATAGGCACTAGAATCTGTTTTTCATACCTTTGAATAAGCCGGCTGTTAGACCTGAAATAAAAAGCAGCGTTAAAATTCTGTTTTCGATCATTGTGATCATCCAGTCCAATTAAAATATCGCTATCTAAATAATTGGCCAAAGCCTGAGTCCAAAAAGCATTGGTCACTTTCCAGTTTCGCCTAATTATTTTCTCTCCATCTTCATTATAAAAAACCTCTACTGATTTTTTAGCCAGGGGCTTTTTTAAAAGTGGCAGAAAAAAATCTTTATCTTCCAAATGAAAATATTTTTGCCAAATCTTTAAAACTGTGTCTAACGGATAAAAAGCATCAAAAGCAGAAAAAGGCAAGGCTACTTCAGGAAGCACTAAAAGATCGATCTTTTCATTTTTATGCGAAGCCATTTTCTTTTTTAACAAACTAAAAATTCTCTCCCACTGATCTTCGGGCCTAATAAAATCCAAATAAAAATCTGTCAGCGGCTCTTTTTGCACAGGAGACAATGCTGTTTGCATTAACAAAACCGAGATTTGTTTGCTGTTTACGATTTCAGTCTGTTTTGTAAATTGATTTTGATAATACAGCTCATGCAAATAGCCAAAACCGTACGGGAAAAGAAAAAGTACAAGCCAGAGCATAAAATAACCGGTCTTTTGTTTGAGCAGGGCTAAAAATCCGCAGCCTCCAATCAAGATCACCCAAAAAGAAAGCCCATAAATGCCAATCAAAGAAGAGAGCTGAACAGCTTTGCCATAAGTTAAAGAAGCTCCTACCACACTAAAGGTAAAGCCGCTTAAAACAAATTGCCGGCTCCACTCTAAAAGCGTCCACAATCCGGCAGCAGCTAATATCCTACTCACATTTAAAGTTTTTCGATCATAGAAAAAACCGCAAACCAAAGCAAATTCCAAACCTAACACAACAAAAATCAAAGCATAGACAATTAAAATTAAAGGGCCCACCCATTTGGTAGACGCCATCCAGCTTATTTCTACAGCTGAAATAGACGCAAACCATAAAAAGGATGAAAGAAAATACAGCTTTTTATTTTTGAAAAAAGAAAGCCCATACCATAAAAGCATAAAACCAAAACTAACAGAAAACACAGAGAGTTTAGGCAAATAAAGCGGTTTGCCAAAAGCAACCAAAAACCAAGAAGTTGCCAAGCAAAAAACTAAAAGTCCAAAATTATTTTTTTTTACTTTTTTCTTTCTCGCCATATTTTTAAAACGCTCTTATCAGCTTTTTTAACAGGTTATTCCTTGAAACTTTTCTATCTATCAACAACAGGGCAAACCTTTGTGATTTTTCCATAAAGAGCATCTCAATTTACTTAAAGGGGTCATTTAAATTGGAAAGCGAAGACGGACGAGCGCCAAATGGCGACTTGGTTTGCGACTTTTTAGTATCAACTGTCATCAAAATCAGCAACGATCCTAAAACAGCCAGATTCTTAAAGAAAACCATCATATGCAATTCTTTTCTTTCTCCGCTTAAAAACCAGAAATGGTGCAAAAGCACAGTAATTAAAGCCAAAAATAAAATTAACATGGCGGAAGCCAATTTTACTTTATAGCCTAAAAAAATAAGCACCCCCGCGGTCAGCTCTAAAAAAACAATCCCTGCCAAGATAACCCAAGCCCAGCTCATTAAAAAACTGAACATCTGCTGCCAAAAAGAAGCAGCAGAAGTATAAACCTGCCAATCTCCAAAAACACTAATCAGAGCCCTTTCGCTTTCAGCCCAATCAATCATTTTATAAATTGCAGAAAAAATAAAAAATAAACTAATCAAACAACGGCCAAAAATGATCAGAGTCAGATGCGTCTTACTCATAAAAAATTCTCCCTCTTATTCTTATTTGGCATATTTTTCTTTAAATTTCTACTGCTATCTACTATTAGATTACTATCTAATACTACTGCTAATCAATTAATAATATAAATTTTAAAAAAAATATTTTAAATTTTTTTTTAACAAAAAGTATCTTAAAACACCTGTTTTTCAGTGATTTTCCGATCAATTTATGCTTGTTTTTTTTCTCTTTTCAGCAATTTTTACACTCAAGCTCTTTTAGAGCTCTTTTTGCTAGGCTCAAAAGAGCGAGCTTTTTTTTAGTTTTTGCGATATAATTAAAAGCTGTTATGCATAAAAAATTTATTGACTACCATCTTTTAAGAATTTTAGAAAGCTTTGAAGAAACTGCTCGGCCTTTGGATTTTTTCTTAAGCCAGTATTTCAAAAAAAACAAAGCGCTAGGTGCTCGCGACCGCAGAACAATCTGCGAAAAACTCTATATTTTAGTCCGCCACAAACTACTCATTGATGCTTTTCTTGCAACACAACAGCCGGTACGATCAAAAACAAATAGCTGCTGGGAAAACAGACTGACTTATTTAAATAAGCACATTTTTTTACAAAAAGAGCGAAAATCGCCTGAAACACCCATAGAATCCGGTTTGATCACAAAATTCCCCCCTCTTTCTTCACTGCCTTTTCATTTACAAGTTTCTTTTCCCGAGCCTATTTTTCAAACTTTGGCCAATGACTACAACGTAAAAAAAGCCTTGGAAATCTGTCAGATTTTAAATCAACAAGCACCTTTTACCATTAGAGCAAATACCTTAAAAATCTCCCCGAACAAACTTGCTAAAATATTTTTGCAAAAATATGGCATGGAGCTTAGCAAAAACCGCTTAGCAAAAAATGCCTTGAGCTTACAAAAACGCCAAAATCTTTTTGCCTTGCCAGAATTCAAAAAAGGCTTGTTTGAAATGCAAGATGAAGGCAGCCAATTAATAGCAGAATTTGCCCCTTTCACAAAAGGCCAGCGCATTTTAGACTACTGTGCAGGCTCCGGAGGAAAAACTTTAGCGTTTGCCCCTAAGCTGGAAAATAAAGGTCAAATCTTTCTCTATGATATCCGCCCGGCAATTTTAAAGCAGGCCAAAAAAAGATTGAAAAGAGCCGGCATCCAAAACGCCCAAATAGCAACCTCTTATGAAAAATTACTGAAGCAAAAATTATTTGACGGCATCTTTTTAGATGTACCTTGTTCCGGATTTGGAACTTTAAGGCGCAATCCTGACATGAAATACAAATTAAATTTAG
>CAYXMS010000004.1:15185-73102 GCA_964466185.1 uncultured bacterium | reverse complement strand
GGTTGCTCGGAGCCACGAACCAGGAATCCTTCGCCTTTAGGCGAGGGAGATTCAACATCAATTAAAGCTCCACTGACATCAGGTACCAAACAAATCTGCAAAAAACCGGCGCAGCTTGTAATCCTGGAGAAAACATTCTATATTCTTGTTTTTTCCATATTTTTTCATATTTTATTTTTTCATATTTTGTTTTTTCCATATTTTTAAACCATATTTTTTAAAAATAAAATTAGAATTAACATTTATTTTTTTTAATAAATATCTATTATATTTATTCTTTTTATTTTTTATATTTAAAATATAAAAATCTAAAAAACTCTATAAAATTTCTTGCTTCGGCTTAAAACCCGTGATAGATTAACATATGAAACTTCCTTGAAGGTTTTTTAAAAAATGCTGACCTGTAATAAAGATCTGCTCTGGGAGCAATTCTTAGAGCTGATGCAAAAAAAATGTTCTCCTACCGAATATGAAAATTGGCTTAAGCCGATTCATGTTGTGACCTCTGACGATAATATTTTGCACTTAGAAGTGCCTAATATTTTCGTGAGAGAATATCTTTTAGACAATTATAAAAAAGATCTGGAAACATTTTTTCCTATCGGAAAAAAAATCGAATTTACAATTAAAGCGCCCGTTAAACAAATGCGGCATATAACAGCTAAGCCGCAGAACAGGGAAAAAAAGCCAACCGATTTAAAAGAGCAATATACTTTTGAGAATTTTATTGAGGGCCCGTCCAACCAATTTGTTAAATCGGCCGCTTTTGGAGTTGCTACCAAGCCGGGAAAATCTTTCAACCCCCTATTTATTCATGGCGGAGTTGGTTTGGGAAAAACCCATCTTTTACATGGCATTGGCCATTTTATCCGCAAAAACCATAAAAATTTGCGGGTGCAATATATTACGACTGAAACCTTTATTAATGATTTGGTCAACAATCTGCGCAATCGTTCTTCTGATCAAATGAAAAAATATTTCCGTTCTCTGGACGTGCTTTTAGTAGACGATATTCAATTTTTACAAAACCGCTTAAATTTTGAAGAAGAATTTTGCAACACCTTTGAAATCCTGATCAATCAAAGTAAGCAAGTAGTTATCACCAGCGATAAACCACCTGGACAATTAAAACTGTCGGAAAGGATGATCGGACGCATGGAATGGGGACTGGTTTCGCATATCGGCATGCCTGAGCTAGAGACTAGGGTTGCTATTATCCAGCATAAAGCAGAGCAAAAAAATATTCAAATTACCAACAATGTTGCTTTTTTTATTGCCGATCACATTTACAACAATGTCAGGCAATTAGAAGGAGCTATTAACCGTTTGAGTGCATATTGCAAGCTCATGCGTTTAGAAATTACCGAAGCCATAGCTGAGAACCTGCTCAAGGAAATGTTCGAATACAAACCTGTTTCCCAGCTATCTGTAGAAGATATTTTAAAAGCAACAGCAGCTGTTTTTAAGGTTAAAATATCGGATATCAAAAGCGAATCCAGATTAAAAAATATTGCCTTGGCAAGACAGGCTGCGATGTATCTGGCAAAAGAAATGTTAGATGATTCTTTAGTCAAAATAGCGGCATCTTTCGGAGGGAAAACCCATTCCACCCTGCTGCATGCCTGGAAAAAAATATCTATTCAGATAAAAAGCAATTCCCTTTTAGAAAAGCAAATTAAGCTAGTTAAAAACAATTTAAGCGCATAAAGCGACAGCCTGAATATTTTTAAAACCCTGTTTTTTGAGCTGCGACACTGCTTTTTGCACAGTTTTTTCTTCATATTCTGCCATAACTAGAAGTGTTTTTTTATCAAACAGATCAGATTTTTTCAAAGCCCAGGCAGAGCCGAAAAAAGAAATCGGCAAGGGCAGAAAAAGCCTTTTTATCGGACTTTTAAACATTGTGCCAATTTCTAACGCCAAACTTTCATTTAAGCGGTATTCCCCTGCTTTGGAAGGCAAAGGAACAATAATATCAGGGCATAATGTTGGATTTTCTTTTTGCAGCTGGCAAACCATATAAGAAGCTGCTATTTTTTTTAATGGCTTTAGTCCTTTTTTTAAATTAAGAAAAAGACTCTCGGCCACTCCCATTTTAGCAAAGGCGACGGTAATATTATCTAGCTTTTGGCGATACAGGGTTAAAGCTTCTGTTGACAAAAGCTGCAAAGACTCCAGACAAGACAAACAAAACAGGCGTTTTTCAGTTTTTGCCTGGCAATGCAGGCAAAGATTAGGAAAAACAAGATCCAAAGTTTTTTGCATTAATTCAAAAGCCATAAATAAACCCTTTTTTAAAAACTATGAGAAAAAAGATACCGCTTAGCTTCTTTTATATGCAAGAAAACTATATTTTAACACAAGCTTATTTTTTCTTTTTAACCATTTTTAATTTAGGCTGAAAAATAGAGCCTTTCAAAGCTAAAATAAAATTTTCTGTAATTTTAAACAGAACGTCCTGTTTCATTTTAAAATGTAAATTCAGATTGCCTTGTAAATCTATATAGCTGGGATGGATCAAGAAAAATTCAGAACGCATATTTTCCGAATAAGCATCCTGCAATTTGGTTAAATTTAAACGCCCTTCGCTAAGTTCCATATCCAAAGCACCGGATACGGGGATTAAGAGCTCTGCATCCAATCCTACAATCCGGCCCAAAAAATCAGCCGGGATCTCTAAAACATTATATCCCCTTTTAAAAGAATTGATAAAAAGCAAACTGCCTTTTCCAGAAACAGTCTTTAAATCTTCTAAATTTCCTTTTAAATCAAAAAATTCAGCTTTTCTAATTAAAAGCGGCGTCTGTTTTTGATTTTTTTTCTGGATTGTATGTAAAAGGCTGGGACGCAGTTCATATAATCCTATAAAAGGCATCTTGAACTGCAAAGAGCCTTGACAGTCTTGCAATAACAGCTGATTTATTTTCAATCTGCCTGCCATATCGCTAATTAATAAATTTGTAATATCCAGCATGCGGTCTTGCAGCTTAATTTCGGAATCCAAACTTTTGAAACTATAGCCTCCAATTTGAAAATTCTTTCCCGTAAGCCTTCCTATAAAAGACTGGAATTTAGGTTCTGTTTTTAAAAATTCAAGCTTGCCCAGCAGCATGAATCCAGAACCCAACTGTAATTTTTCAAATTCAGCCATTTTAGGCCAAAACTTCGGCCACATTTTAGCAAAATCAATTTTCAAAGATCCCAACAGATCATAGCAAAGATCCTGATCGGGATTTTTGGTTTTTTTAACGTTTTCAGAAGAACCAAATGCAGTTGAAAAATCTGCTTTTAAACCGGCATATTCGCCAAAAATTTGTTGAATCAGCAAACAGTCCTGAGTGATTTCAAAACAGGCCTTTAAAGGCGTCTTTTCTTTCCCTAACGCCAAATATCCTGCCAAGCTATCAGAAAAATCCAAATTGCCGCTTAAAGCATGAAAACAAGAGCCTAACTGCATTTGCGATTGAAAAGCAAAATTTTCCGGACTTTTTTGAAAACCTATTTTTTTAAAAAGCTGTTTTTGCTCTCCTATAAAAAACTGCATTTTCTCTATGTTCCCTGAAAGGCAGGACAAATCTATGTTACCTTGCAGATCCAGGTTCAAATTAATTTGGTTTTCCAGCTTAATCAGCGGACTGCATTTATTCCAGCACTGCAAAAAAACCTGATTTTTTAACTGCTGTAAAAAAATCAAAGGAAAAACAATTTTAGCTTTTTCAATTTGCCACTTATCAAAACTGCTATCTATAACTGCAAAATCTGCTTTAAACTCTATTTCCGAATTACCGGGTGCTGTGATCAAAAAATCCAATCCTTTCATTTGCAAACCTTTTTCCTGTACATAATGCAAATTCAAAGGAGCCTGATTCTCAAAAAAATATTTATCTATAGAAAACTGGAAATTTTTTAGATCTACATCAATATCCAGCTTGCGGCTATTTAAATCTAAACAAAACAGCCCCTGGCCTTGGGTCTCGAATTTCAAATCAGACAAATCATTTGGCATCCGTAAAATCGAATGTCTGTTTTTTTGTTTAATTTCAAAATCACCTAATGCGCCTTCAATTTTTTGGCTTTGCGGATAGAAAGCAATATTGCCTTTAAAAAAACAGTTGGGCCCTTGCAAAATTGCATTTTGAAGTCCAAAACTATCTTGATTTACAAAATGCCCGGTTAATTGCCAATCATCTAAAAAACTCTCTTCTAAATACAAGCCTTGTTTATTTTTTTTAATCAAAAAATTCAACCGATCAAACCGCTTATTTAAAATTTTCAACTTTTTGCCCTGCAATTTCAAAAACAGGTCTTTATTCTTTTCAAAACAAAAATGACCTTTTACCTGACCGTTAAAAGTTTGAAAATCCAAAATGTTTTTAGGATTTAAAAAGCTGCTATATAAAGCCCATTCTTTTAAAGGCAGCTGAAAATAAAATTCACAGAGCTGAAGATTTTCGTTTTCAAAAATGCAATCTTTAACTGCTATTGGAAAAGACAAAAAATGGGAATTTTTTTGAAACTGCAATACTAATCTGTCTTGAACTGTTAAAGCAGAGCCTGAAAGCCGGCAAAGCTCTAAAGAATCTACTTCAGAAAAAATATCAAAAACAGCTCTTTGTTTTTCTTTTTTAATCCAAGGAATTTTTAATTTTAATTTTTGCCCATAGAATTCTAAATCTCCTTGAGCTCCAGCTAAAATCAGCTTATCTTCCGAACTATCCCAAATAATTTTGCCTTGAAAATTTTTTCCCTTAGCAAATGGATCTTTTTGAAAAGCCAAATCCAAAATATCCAGATCCAAATTCCAAAGCATTGTTTGATCTTTTAAATTTTTTTCTAAAAAAAAGCCTTTTTTGCTGCTAAAAGATCCGGTTAAATAGGAAAAAAAAAGATGTTTAGCCAATCCGAAATTTCTTAAAAGCAAACACAAATCCTGAACTGATCCTTTAGCCTCTTTAGCCTCTACCGACCATTTCTTTTGAAAAAAATCAAATTGCAAAGCACCTTGCAGATCAATTCCATTGAGATTGCCTTTTCCCACTTCCAATCTAACTACTTGGTCTTTGGCTGTAAGACTTGCTTGAGTGCATTTGCAATTTAAACCATATTCAAAAAAAGCAAAACCGCCTTGAAAAACGGGAGTTTTAATTTTAAAATCCTGATTTTTAAAATCCAGGCTTAAACTCAAATAGTCTTCTAAAAACAAATCATCTACAGATCCCAGCTGGGGTAGAAAAAATTCTAGAATCTGATTTTTAAAATAAAGATTTTCTCCTTGAAAATCTAAATTCAGCTCTTGATCCTGATAAAAACAGGAAAGATTGGCTCTTCCCTGGAGCTGAAAATTTAAAAAATTTAAAAAAGAAAACCATTTTTCCAACTTTAATTTTTCTGCTTTAATCCAAAAATTAACAATATTTTTCCGCCAATCCGACAAATTTTTCTGTTGCAATAAATGTTTTAATTCCAAACCAAAGGACAAAGTTTGATTAGTTTGATCTTTTTCTTTCATTTGCATTAAACCGGAAAATAGATAGTTATTTTCTTTTTGCAAACTAACGGAAAGACTAAGCTCTTCTTTGGTTTGTAAAAAATCTTGGACTGGGCCTTTGCCTGAAAACACAGCTTTGACTTGTCTGCCTTCTTCAAAGCATTTAACCTGGCCTTTAAATCCATTAAAATCAAATAAACAAAAAGAAGAAAAAAGCTGTTCTTTTCTGACTTTCAGGTTAAGCCTTACTTTATCCAGCTTTAATTTCTTATTTTGCCAGCTGCCGGCATATCCTCCAGCCATTTTAAGATCTGCTGATTGAACTATATTTTTTTTGGAAAAATCTAAATCCATGCGGCAAAACAAATCATCTATCTGCACTTTACCAAAAGGGGCAATTAAATCTAATTTTCCACTTGTTAGTTCAGAAACTTGAATTGTCTGATTTTTTTTCCAAAAACTATCCCATTCTGCATAAAAAGAAACCTCTCCTGTTTTTAAAGTATAATTCAAACAATCAGGATAATAATTTTGCAGAAAAATCTGCATAAACTTAAAAATATCAGAATTAATTTTCTGACCGCTAATAGCACAGCGACCATTTATTCTTTTTTGAAAAACCAGCTCGGATACATCTTTTTTCAATCTAAAATGAAAACTTTTTTCTTTTAAAAAAGCGCTTCCTTCTAAAAACCAAAAAGAGTTGTTATTCGGCAAGGATTTTTTCTTTTGCAAAGATTTGGAATCTTTGTAAGATTTAGAATCTTCATAAGATTTGGAATCTTCGTAAGATTTGGAATCTTCATAAGATTTGGAATCTTTTAAAGAAAAAGCCAAAGCTTGGTTTTGACAGCTAAAAAAACCATCTGCTGTCACACTATTTTTTTCTAATATTTGAGCTTTTTCAAAAGAGCCTGCCAGATATAAATCTGCCAAGTTTTTTTTAGTTTGCAAAAGTTTAAAATCAATCCTAGCAAAATTAAGATGGAGCAAACTATTTTTTTCCAAACATTTAACATTTGACAAATGGAAATCCAAATCTATCTGATTATGATTAAAAACTAGTTTTCTTTTTTTATTAAAAAATCCCTGTCCATTCAACTCTCCCTGGACCTGTTTTACTGGCAAACTCTGTTCAATATCCAGCCACAGTTTGGCAAAACAAAACAGTTTTTCTAAAGGCACTCTATGAAAAGACAAACTGCCATCCTGAAATACATATTCAATCTGCTTATATTCGGGATCGAAGCTAAAATAACTTTTTTGCCGGTCTATCGAAACAAAAAGTTCAACCGGTTCTTTTTCCAGTTCCAATCTAACAGTTCCTTCCTTGATCTGCCAATTATTAAAAGTTAAATTCTTACCTCTTTTATACTGACTTTTTTTCTTAATAACCAAACAGGGCCGCAACAGCAAATTATCCTGATGGGAAAAAGAGAAAAAGATTTTTTCGACTGAACAAGAAAATTTTTGATTGCTGATTGAAAATTGATTTAATACCAGGCCTTTTTTATTGATCGAAAAAGAACCTAAAGAAAAATTTTTTAAATAAAATTTAAAAAAAAAACCACCTGCAATTAAAACAGATGCTACAAAAATACCGAAACCAAGAACGACTTTTTTTAGCATTTTTTCAGCTTTTTCAAATCATTAACATCTTTGATTTGCATTTTGTAGAGCCACCCTTGGCCCTCAGGATCTTTATTCATTAAATCTATTTTTAAACCAAGTTTTTTATTTATTTCGACAACTTTTCCAGCTATAGGAGCATACAAATCAAAAGCGGATTTTGCAGATTCCAAAATACAGATTTCTTCATTTTCAGCATATCTCTTACCGATTTCAGGCAATTGCACATAAACAATTTCGCCGATCGCATCTTTAGCTATTGATTTTAAACCGACCACAACAACATCTCCCTCTACAACAAGCCAAAGCTGTGTATTGGTTTCAAATTTTAGTTTTTGAGACTTTTGAGACTTGGTCATATTTTTTTTATCCAAATAATACCTAATTTGCCTTAACCCCCCCCCTCACCTAAAGGAGAAAGATTCGTGATTCTAAGCTCCGAGCAACCTCAGCAATTTTCCAAGCTTTTGACCGACGCACTGACGGCCGGATTTTTTCATTTTTTAAACATACTTGATTATCGTATATTATTTAACTTTTACTAGATTATTTTACCTTTGAAAGATTTTTCAAAAAACCCTATACATTTTCTAGAAAACAACAATGGTTTAAGGCCAATATTTACAAAAAAACGCAGCTTAACTTTAAAATATTTTAACTTTTTAAAAAAACAACATTTTACACCTTATGTCCCATCCCTAAAGAGCTAGATTTTACGGCGCATCTGATAAAAATCGCACCGGAAGGGACTCGAACCCCTAACCCCTTGGTCCGAAGCCAAGTGCTCTATCCAATTGAGCTACCGGTGCCTACTACAAACTTATTTTTAACCAGCCAAGTATTCTGATATTTTGCTATATTAATTTTTAAAATACAAAAAAGCAGTTATTTTAAAGAAACTTATTTTGGCACAAATAAGTATTTTTTACGACAAAAGATACAAAAAGCAAAAAAATTTATGCAAATAGAAAAAACCCAGGGCATTGCTTTAAAATCCGTACCTTATAAAGATGGTAAAAGAATTGTAACTATTTTTGCAGAAAACCGCGGTTTGATCACTCTTTTCGCCAAAAAGCTTTCCCTAAAACGCCTCTCGCTTTTAAACGGCCTAAATTTATTTGCGCTTTCTGAATTTGTCTATTTAAAAGGCAAAAGCGATCTTTTTTACTTAAAAGATTTATCTTTAATCCAGGGACATTATTTTTTAAGGGAAGATTTAAAATATATAGAACAGGCCTCTTTAATGGCTAAAACGCTTGTCATCTCACAGCTGCCAAATAAAAAAGCGCCTCTTTTATATGCTCTTTTAAAAAATTATCTCATGCATATTCCCCACTTTAAAAGCAGTTTAGTGTTAGCTTACAGTTTTATTTTAAAGCTGCTTTTACACGAAGGTCTTTTAGATCTAAAAAGCAGCTGCCACAGCTGCCACCGACCTGCATTATATTTAATCAAAGGAGAGCTGCGGTGCGCTTTGCACTCTCCCGAATATGCACTTAATTTTTCTTTGCTTGAAATGCAAATTTTAAGAATTTTAACCTACAGCCGCTCTTTTCAAGAACTTGGAAATTTAAACCTTACAACTGAATTACAGACTAAAATATGGCAACTTTTCCAAGAAACAATTTGATGCGAGAAAGGGGACTCGAACCCCTACAGGATCTCTCCTACTACCACCTCAAGGTAGCGCGTCTACCAATTCCGCCACCCCCGCAAAGCAAATAACAGTAAATATTATATAATTAAGAATAAAAATATATCTATTAAAACAAATCAGGACAAGTCTTTTTTCAATACATTCTCTTTCATCTCGGAATTGAAATACTAAGAATTCCCGAGAATTATCTCTAAAACTTTTTTTTATTTTTTTTGATAAATTATTTTATCTTTTTTAAATGGCTATAAGTTTTAAAATGTTTAACAAATTTTAAATTTATTTTTTATTCTTTATTTTTTTAATTAAAAGCATTAAAACAAATTCAAAATTTATCAAAGAAACAACCAAATAAAAGTTGAAATATGAAATTCATTTTTATTTTTTTAATTAAAATTTATCAGCTAACTTTACGGCCATTTTTTGGTTCCGTCTGCCGATTTGAGCCGACCTGTTCTAATTATGCCATCGATGCCTTCAAAAAGCATGGCTGTTATAAAGGATTTATTTTAACAGTAAAAAGACTCTTGAAATGCCATCCTTATCACAAAGGGGGAAAAGATCCTCTTTAACAAGTTTATTTTTTAGGGATTTTTAATTTTTGCCCCGGTTTAACTTTACTATTTTTTAAATTGTTAGCCTGCATCAAATCTGAGACTTTTATCTGGCGGCGATGGGCAATTTTCCACAGACTGTCCCCTTTTTGAACTATATATAGTTCAGGATTTTTAACAATTTTACGAAACATGGTTTTTAAAGTATTTGCCGGTTTTGTCAAAGTCTTAGTATCGATTTTATTAGGCATCTGTTTAATTTTTGATTGCTGTGCAGAAGCTGTTTTTTTCATACACATGTTATTAGCATATGTATTTTCAGCTTTCTGCAGGCCGATTTGCTGTTTTAAATAACCGGGCGCAAATCGCCGCAAAACAATTTCTCTAGAAAAAGGCTCCGGCGGTTTTTCCTGAACAAACAGATAAAGTTTTTGCGCAGATTTTTCCCAAACAGCATTAGAGCGCGGGCTTTTGACCAGCTCCAAACAGAGCTGATACAATTCATTTGACGGCTTTTGTAAAACATATAAAATTTTTAGAAGCTGAACATCTGTTACTTTTTTTAAAAGGTAGCTGAGATTACCTCTAACCAGCAAAAAAGCCGCCTCATCAGCGCCTTCTTCCAAACAGCCCATTAAAAAAAGGGATCTTCTTTCTTTTAAATCGGCTTTTAACAGCTGTTTTTGTTCTTTGACAAAATTTTCCAAAAAAGAAAACCTACATTTTTTAATTAGATTAATCAATTGCATGGGTGTAATTTGAAAATCTATCTGTCCCTGAAACAAAGTACTAAGAACATAAAACTCTTCGGTAACGGCAAAAGCTTTTAACAAAGACACATCGATAGGCTCTGCGGAATTTTTAATAAAATTAAACAGACCCTCCGAAGTAAAAGGCCATTTTTCCGAACATCCGTAATGAATAATATCATTAAAATTATCATCGCTGAGTCCGGCAAAAAGAACCACTGTTTTAGGCTCTCCTCCTTTACCTAAAAAGTTATATGTGCGTTTTTCCAATTCTTTACCGGGCAGTGCTTTTTCTAAATTGAAATGGCAGAAAGTATAAAGACAGCCCAAAGCAAAATCTCTTTTAGCAAAACCTTCTTCTAAAAGTTCTTTAGAGGTCAAAAGCACCAAAAGTTCTTTAAAAGAACGGCTATAAATAGCATTTAAATAGCGGCTATTGGAGATTGAGTTTTGTTTTTGTTTTTCATATTTTTTAATAGAAGAAAGGCCCTTTTTAATCAAATGGCGTTTAGAAACTGAAAAATAAGCTAAAACAATAACTAAAAAAATATTTAAAAAGCCGCTGACAAAAAGCCCTTGCGTTAAAAAGCGCAGTCTTTTTTGTAATTTTACTTCCAAGTTCATCGAAAAACCTTTTAAAAGAGGTGGAAAAACATTTCTTTTTATAGATTTTATCAGAATATTTTTGTATATTTTTCTCAAAACTTAAGGTGTTTTTATGTTATTGCCGATATCTCTTTTAAAAAACTATCTTGACGTGGATTTGCCTATACATAAAATTATTACTATTTTGACCAACTTGGGAATTGAAGTTGAAAGCGTTAAAAATGAAAAACCTGCCTTTAGCCATGTAGTCATTGCTGAAGTTAAGAACTTTGAAAAGCATCCTGAGGCTGACAAATTAAAGATAGCTGAAGTTTTTGATGGCCGACAAACTTACCAAGTTGTCTGTGGAGCCGAAAACTGCAAACCGGGGTTAAAAACTGCTTTTGCCAAAATAGGCGCAGAAATTACAGATGAAAAAAGCGGCAAAGTTTTCAAGATTAAAAAAGCCAAATTACGCGGGGTGGAATCTTTTGGCATGCTTTGCGCGGCCGATGAGCTTGGCCTTGGAGCGGACCATAGCGGCATTTTAGAAATTAAAAGCGATTTGCCGTTAGGCGCTGACTTAGCGATTTATTTCCATGATCCGATTTTAGAACTATCTTTAACTCCTAATCTGGGCCATTGTTTAAGTGTAATTGGCATTGCTCGGGAACTAGCTGCCGGAATTAATGGAAAAGTCAAATATCCGGAAGACAATTTTTCAGCCAGCAAAAACCTATCTACCAAAAGCAAAGTGCAAATTGAACTGAAAGACAACCGCTGTTTGCGCTATAGCGGTCTGTACATAGAAAATGTATCGGTAGGGCCATCTCCCGAGTGGCTTTCTACAGCATTAGAAAAAAGCGGCTTTAAATCCATTAACAATCTGGTAGACATTACCAATTTTATTATGTTGGAAATGGGCCAGCCCATGCATGCTTTTGATTTAGCTAAAATTGAAAAAGCAAAGATTTCGATTGAAAAGTCAAACCAAGAGCTATCTTTTGTAGGATTAAACCAAATCGAGTATAAAGTTCCTAAAAATACTATCCTGATTAAAGATGCAAAAACTGTTTTGGCTCTTGGCGGCATTCTAGGCAGCGAGCATTCTTCCGTTTCAGACAGTACAAACAGCATTTTCTTAGAATCTGCCTGTTTTGATCCTGTATCTATACGCAGGACTTGCAACAGTTTAGCACTGCGAACAGAAAGTTCTCAGCGTTTTGAAAAAGCCTCTGATCCCGATGCAACAGTTTCAGCTTTAAAAAGAGCTGCTTTTTTAATCCAAAAAATTTGTCCGGAAGCGAGAATAGCTGAAGATTTAATCGACATCAAAACCCGAGAGTTTCCGGAAAAAGCAATTTTTTTATCGGAAGAAAAAACTAGGCGTATTTTAGGAACAGAGCTAAGTCTTAATGAGATTTCTTCTCTTTTAAACCGACTGGAAATGGAAGTCTCTGTCAAAAAAGACAAGCAGCTGCACGTTAGAGTTCCTAGTTATCGCAACGACATAAAAGCTGAAATTGATTTAATCGAAGAGGTAGCCAGAATATACGGATATAACAACATCAACAAGCATAAAGCTTATTTTACCTCTTCTTTTCAAAAAAGTTCTGTTTTTCATCTATTCGAACAGCAGCTTAAAAAGAACTTAATAGCCCAAGGCCTCAAAGAAATTATCACACCTGATCTGGTTAGTTTTAAACTGGCTAACATGACTCATGAAAAAGAAATTTCCACTAGTTCCATCTTAGCTGTAAAAAAAGCCAAATCCCAAGATAATTCCATGTTAAGGCCCTCTCTTTTACCTTCTCATTTACAAATTATCAAACATAATCACGACCATAAAAATTTCTATCTTAATTTTTTTGAAACTAGCAAAATCCATTTAAAAAAGGAAAAAATTATTGAAGAGCCTGTTTTAGCCATAACCATCTCTGGAAACAAAGTACAAAAGCATTTTAGCGAAAAAGAACAGGAGCTGGATTTTTTGGATTTAAAAGGTTTTCTGGAAAATCTTCTGGCCAGTTTAAACATTTATGATTTTGAGTTTCAAAAAACCGATAATAGCCCTTCTTTCCATCCTGGCCAGCAAGCCCATTTATTAATTGAAGGTATCAAAGTGGCGACTCTGGGATCTGTTCATCCCAAGCTTTTACAAAAAATGGACCTCAAAAAAAATGTTTTTTTTGCCGAGGTCAACACCCATCTTTTACTATCTTTTAAACAAGATAAAGCTATACATATGCCTCTGCCTGAATTTCCCGCTACGGAAAGGGACTGGACTCTATCCTGGAAAAGTAATATGCCGATCAGCTCTTTATTTAAAGAAATTGAAAAGCTGCGCCCTTATATTTTAGAAGATTTTTATCTGCTGGACTTATATCAGGATCCTCAAAAATCTAATAGCAGCAACATAACGTTACGTTTTATTTACCGCGATCTAAAAAAGACCATTTCCTTTGAAGAAGCGCAAAAAGCGCATACTAAAATTACCGATGCTATGAACAAAAAGTTTTTATCAACTTGAAAAATAGATCTATAATTCATAATAATAGGTCTTAATTTAGATTCAAGGAGGTAACTCTATGCATTGGCGAATTTTTTCAGTGCTGGCGGCGGCGGTATTTTTCTCATCCTGTTTTAATCAGAATGCAGATTCATCCATACTGTCTCAGAGCTATATACACAAATACGGCTTTGAAGTTTCCAAAACGGAATGGAAAGAACGGAATGAAAACGGCAAGATTATTACAGCCTATGCAGATGGTTCTTCCGAGACCAATTCTTATGAAAATGGGATTTTGCATGGCGTCTGCACATTAACTTATCCTCAAAACCAAAAAGTCAAGGAAACAAGCGAATATAACAAAGGTATTTTATATAAAAAGACCTTTTTTAATCCAGAGGGTTTCCCTATGAGGGAAGAATTATATGAAACAGACAAAACCATTTTAACACTTTGGGATAAAAAGGGCGTGCCGCTTGCCAAGGAAGAGTATCAAGAGGGAAAACTGATAAAAGGTCATTATTTCAACTCTTCAAATATCCTGGAATCTTCCATAGCAAACGGCAAAGGCACCCGAGTTAAAAGAGATGAAAACGGCAATCTGCTTTATAAAGAGCTTTTTGAAGATGGAACTTTAGCTACTAGGACAAATTTTCATCCTAATGGCAAAGCTGAAACCATCTCTCATTTTAAAGATTATCAGCTGCATGGACAGCAAACAACTTTTTCTCCTTCAGGCTCTTTAATTCGAGAAGCTTACTGGCAAAACGGCCAACTGCACGGCAAAGAGACCTGTTATAGAAACGGACGGAAATTTCTAGAAGTTGCTTATAACAATGGTCAAAAAGACGGGGTGGAAAAAGAGTATTATCAAGGGTATTTAGTCCGCGAAGTTCCCTGGAAAAATGGTCTGAAACATGGCATGGAGCGTATCCGCTATCGGGACTACACTGATATTCACTGGTATTTTAATGGTAAGATTGTTGATCTGGCAAAATACAAGCAGCTCAATGAGAGAGAGCAAATGTTAGCAGATTTAGAAAAAAGCAAGCATTGGCTAGATTCTAAAAATATCAGATAAAGCCATAACATTCTCGTGGTAATAAAAAAAAAGCCTGTTTTTAAATTAAAAACAGGCTTTTTTTTAAACGCTTCTCGCAACAAAAAACGAGAGGAATTTTTATTCTTTTTCCACAGAATCTTGTTCTTCTAAATCAGCAATATTGTCTTCTTCAGAAGCTTCGGCATCAATAGCTGGAGTTGCTACAGCAGGAGCTTCTGTTTCTGGAGTAGTAACTTCTTCGGAAGCGAGTTCTTCTTCTTTTTCTTCTTCTGCAACAACCACATCGTCTATCTCTTCAGGCTGAGCAGCCATTTGCTCGATCTGAGAATCAGACTGCTGATCGGCAGCATTATCTGTAGTGTGATTTTTATTGTTCTTATTTTGATCTTGATCTGTGCTGCAGCCGGTGAAACAAAAACAGGCCGCTCCCACAAAAAGCATGGATTTGAGTAATTTTTTAGTCATTTTAAAACCCCTATTTTTTTTCTTTTTAAAAGTAAAATAAACTATTTATTTTCTTTTATTTTTCGACTTTGGCACGTTTTTAGCAAGTAGTATCTTATAAGACGGAGGAGATAATATGGATACTAAAAAAGATTTAATAAAAAAAATAGCGCAATTAGAATCCGCCAATGACCAGCTTTCATCTGAGCTGGTGTTTCTGGACAGGACAGCTAGGGAGCTGGGTTTCCAGGAAGGCCTAAAAACTTTAAAGGCAGCGGCTAAAGAGCTTTTAGAAGAGCAGAAAAAAAATGATGATTTAGATTCGCAAGATCCTCCTATGGCTGGATAATCAAGAACCTATAATGCAGTGCCGGGCATCTGGTATTTGATGCCTTAATGCAGCATATACCTTATACATATTATGGGTATAGGTTAAGAAAAAGCAATTATCAAGGCGGCAAATTTTGCCTTTTGGCAAAAATAACCGGCAAAAATTACTTTTTTGCTAAACTGATCTCATGTTTTTATCGTATCGTTGGTTTTTATCTTATCGGCTTAGGCCTTTATTTTATCTTATGTGCAAAAAAGCACTTTTTCGATTTTTTTTAAAAAGGCCTATTTTTTACTTAAAAAACATTCTGGTATCTTTCCGAAGGCCGGCTCAAATATTCAAATATTCAGTTCCCAAGAAAGATTCAGCCTCTGCAAGTTTTAATTTTTGTTATCTTTATGGGGTAGAAAATCGTCAAAAGCTAAAACAGCTGATAGCAGATACTAACTATATTTTACTAATTGGAGTTTCTTATTGTCAGAAGCCGCCGAACTGTCCCTGCGGCCGATTTACTGAAAATTGCAGTTTTAACATTCAAAAATGTCCCAAAGGCTGTTTTATCCATTTGCTTTGGAAAAAGCTACCTGAAAAGCCTGAAAAAATGATTATTATCACAGTTGAAAAATTAGCTTTAAGGTTTTTGGAATTACTCTCTGAGGGCAAGAAAGTAATTTTTTTAATTTCCGCCTGTTTTTTAGCCTTAAAAATGTTTGATAATTTTGCTTTTATTTTGGGATTAAAAGGCTGTGGTTTACCCCTTATTGGGCCGGTTTGTTTTTCTTTCAAAGATTTTATTGATGCTGAGAAAGGAAAAAAAGAAAAAAAAACTAACCTAAGCCGAACTATTCAAAAAGAGTTTTTATATTTGGTGCAATTTTACAGTCAAAGTCATCATAAATAGGCTTAAAAATAAAATTATAATTTACCTATTAGATCACCTACAGATAATAAAACGCTATCAATGATTGTATCCGGCAGGTAAAAATGGCTTTGCCAGAAAAATCATCTGTAGGTTAACATACTTCTCTAAAGAAAAAACAATTTACTATGGAGAAATAATGTCCCGTTACACTGGTTCTAAAAATCGCATAGCAAGGCGTTTTGGCGTAAATATTTTTAGCCGCGCCCGCAATCCTCTTTTACACAAAGCAAATCCTCCGGGAATGCACGGCGGACGCAGAAGAAAAAAATCAGACTATGGTTTACAGTTAGAAGAAAAGCAAAAGCTTAGGGCAGTTTATGGAATGCTAACACACAAGCAACTATTAAAAACTTATAAAGAAGCTGCTGCCTTGAAAAAAAATACAGCTGAAATTTTATTACAAAGGCTGGAGTGCAGATTGGACAATATTGTTTTCCGACTGCGTTTTGCTGCGACTGTTTTTGCAGCTCAGCAGCTGATTTCCCATGGGCACATCTTAATAAATGGCAAAAAAGTAGACATACGTTCTTTCTGTGTTAAGCCGGGCATGAGTATTTCCATCAAGCCGGCCTCTCAAAAGCTAAAAATGATAGAGCAGTCTATAGCTTTGGCCAACCGTGAAATTCCCGAATATTTATCCTTGGAAGACAGCAAGGTATCCGGCACGTTAAGTTCTATGCCTGATCCCGAGCAGATTCCTTTACCGCTAGCAATAAATGTACCTTTAATTTGCGAATTTTTAGCACATACCAACTAAGAAATTTCTATCCTGAGTTGCCTTTATATTTTTATTTAATTTAACAAAGAAATTAAGTAGATATTGTCTGATATGTCTGATGCAGAATTGATTTTAATTGGTGCTCACATGTCAATTTCCAAAGGTGTACATAATGCTCTATTGGAAGGTCAAAAAATTGGCGCCAATGTGATCCAGATTTTTACGGCCAACCAAAGGCAATGGCAGGCTAAAGCCATTTCTCAAGAAGAGCTTGTTTTATGGGAAAAGGCCAGAGAGCAGACAGCCATTACGCATATTATGAGCCACAGCAGTTATCTGATCAATTTAGGTTCATCTAAAAAGGAACTTTTAGCCAAAAGCCGCAAAGCTTTTTTAGAAGAGCTCAAAAGATGTCACAGTCTAAAATTGGACTATTTGAATTTTCATCCGGGTGCTTCTGTAGGTTTTGATGAAAAAAGCTGTTTAGAAACCATAGTAGAAAGCCTTTTATCTTTTGAAAAAGCAGCCGCTAAAGGCAAAACCCTCCTGTTAATCGAGACAACAGCGGGCCAGGGCACAGTTATGGGCTATAAATTTGAGCAAATCGGATATATAGTGGAAAGGGTTAAACAAGCCATACCGATTGGGGTTTGTCTGGATACCTGCCACACTTTTGCCGCAGGCTATGATTTAAAAGACCATCAAAGCTTGGAGCATACCTTAAAACAGTTTGATTTAACTATTGGCCTAAAGTATTTAAAAGCTTTACATTTAAATGACTCTGTTAAAGAGCTAGGTTCCCGCAAAGACCGCCATGCCAACATTGGAAAAGGCTGGATTGGACTTCAAGGGTTTCAAGCTATTATGCAGCATAAAAAGCTCAGATCGTTACCTAAATATTTAGAAACTCCCTTAGGCGACAAATATTGGGAAGACGAAATCAAACTTTTAAAAAAACTAGGAAAATAAGCATGCGCCTTAAAATCAAAGACCTTTTACGAAAAGATTTTTCAGAAAAAGAATTAGCAAAAGAGCATACGATTTTTGGCTGGGTCAGAACAGTCAGAGCGCAAAAAAAGTTTACTTTTATTGAAATCAACGATGGTTCTATTTTTTCCAACTTACAGATTATTGCTGATGAAACAATGAAAGGCTACAGCCAAGTCATTGAACAGCTGACAACGGGCACTTCTATCAAAGTCAGGGGCATTTTAAAAAAGTCTCCAGCCAAAGGGCAGACTGTCGAGCTGCAGGCTTTAGACATTCAAATTTTAGGCGCTTGTCCAGCCGGCAGCTATCCCCTGCAAAAAAAGGGTCATTCTTTTGAATTTCTAAGACAGATAGCTCATTTAAGACCGCGCACCAATACTCAGGGAGCTGTTATGCGTGTGCGTCATGCGCTATCTTTTGCCATCCACAAATTTTTCCATGAAAAAAATTTCCAATATATCCATACGCCGATTATTGCCGCTTCCGACTGTGAAGGTGGAGGAGAGCTATTCAGAGTCACAACTTTAAACCTGTCGGACCCTCCGAAAACTCCGTCGAACGCCATTAATTACAAAGAAGATTTTTTTGGAGCCCCGGCTTATTTGACAGTTTCTGGGCAGCTGAATGCCGAATGTCTGGCTCTGGCATTGGGCGATGTTTATACTTTCGGGCCGACTTTTAGAGCGGAAAATTCCAATACTTCCCGTCATTTAGCTGAATTTTGGATGGTTGAGCCGGAGATGGCCTTTGCTGATTTAGACGATGATATTGAAATGGCCAAAGAATTTCTTAAATACGTAATTGAATATGTTTTAACAAACTGTCCTGAGGACTTTGCTTTTTTTGCCAAATTTATTGACAAAGACATTCTGAACAGATTGGAAAAGGTAGTTTCTTCGCCTTTTGAAATAATTACCTATACTGAAGCTTTAAAAATCCTGGAAAAAGCCCAAGTCAAATTTGAATTTCCCATTAAATGGGGAATCGACTTGCAATCTGAACACGAGCGTTATTTAGCAGAAGCATATTTTAAAAAGCCGGTAGTAATACGCGACTATCCCGAGAAAATCAAGGCTTTTTACATGCGGCAAAATGACGATCAAAAAACAGTGGCTGCCATTGATGTGATCGTACCTAAAATAGGTGAAATCATCGGCGGTTCGCAAAGAGAAGAAAGGTTGGATATCCTGGAAAGTAATATTTCCCGGCACGGTTTAAAAAAAGAAGATTATTGGTGGTATTTAGAGTTACGCAAATTCGGTTCTGTGCCCCATGCCGGATTTGGTCTTGGCCTGGAAAGGCTGCTTTGTTTTTTAACAGGTCTGGAAAATATCCGCGATGTGATAGCTTTTCCCCGCTACCCAAAACATTTAGCCTTTTAAAAATTGATCTGAAAGCCCTGTCTGATCCAAAAAGTCAAATTTTTATGGGGTTTTTTAATTCTCATACGATTTAAGACTTTTTTTTCTTCTTCTGCAGGATAAACCTGATTTAAAACAAGCCGAATATCCTCTTCTTGCTGTCCCAGCATTTTTAACTTATAAAAAGCCATTTTACGGCTACGGCCTTTATGCATCTGACTTAAAACTAATTGTTTTAACAAATCGCTATCATTTAAAAAATTAAGCTTTTTATATTTAGAAACCACATTTTGAGCGATTTCAGTTTTAAACCCTCTTTTTTTTAACTTTTCTAAAATCTGGGAACTTAAATAACCCTTTTTAGATAAAAGCCAAATTACATATTTTTCAGCCGCTTTTTTTTCTAAAAGGTCAAAATATTCGGATAAATCTTTTTCAGAATCTTTTATTATATTTAAATCTCTCTTAATTAAAGATTTAGGTAATTTTCGCCAAAACTGGCCATTTACAAAAACTGCCCCTGTTTTATCCCTCTTATTTACAACAACTTGTGCTTCCATAACTAATTCCTTGGTAAAAAACTAGCAAATTAGCAAATTACTCTTTCTGACACTAATCAGATACTTATAAATTTCTAATAATAAGACATTTAAAACTTAAAAATCTTAAAAAATTTCTTTACAAATTCTTTAAAATAAGGTATAATTATTATGTAAGGGTAATTATACCCTTTAAAAACTAATAAATAAAATATAATAATGACAAGATTTTTTTCCAAACAACCCAGATTAGCTACCCTAGACAAGCCTATTTTCATTTCGGCCGATCGTTTAGAAGATTTAAACACAATTAGTGGCAATAAATTAGTTGCCTCTGTTAAATGGGGCAAAAAAGTTTATCAGATTGAACTGACTGTTGAAGGAGAAAATCAAAATCTAGCATATCTTAAACAAAATCTATCTAAAAATAGCCAGTTGGCCCGGCAAATAGAAGAGCTGGCCTCTACTATTTTCGGTATTAGCAAGCCCCGAGACGGACAGACTTTTGAAATTCAAGAAAATGGATCTATTACAATTGACAATGAACTTATAACAGACTCTGCTGCTAGAACAGATATCGAAAAAACCTCCAACGCCTTCAAACAAACAATCAACAGATCTTATGACCCTCAACATCCGATCAAAGCAATCTGTTCTGACAAAGAAACTGACTTTTTAGATTTATCTGATCAGAGTGTTTATGAGGCTAAAGTTGAAAGCAACAGAACACCGTCCGCAAATTCTTTATCAAATCTACCTATGAATACAAACCCTATTTATGAGGACCTCTCAAAAGAAAACCCTATTTATGAATCTGCATCTGCATCTTCCGGCAAAGCCTCCATACAAGCTATCAAAAAATCCCCTACTTTCAGCCGATCTGCCGTTGAATTTAGAATTTTTGCCAATGATCAGGAAAGATGTGAGTACTATATTCAAGAAGCAGAAGAAAGAGCTTTTGGAAGAGGCTTTTTTAGTCCTTTAGCTAAAAAGCTGCATAAAAAAGAAGTTCAAAAAATTAAAGACGGCCTGGAACGCTCTAAAAAAGCCCAATATGATTATACGCATACTTTAACAAATATAAGTCCAGAGCTTAAAGAAATTGTAAATCCCGAACTATTAACGACTCATCATAAGCTTTTTGCCACCAGCTCGCTGAACCATACTGGATATATAAATGCAAATAACGAATTTATATTTATCGAATATGCAGCAGAATCAAGTTCTAATCCTGTTGCCCAAAATCCTTCCATGGGACGGGTGAGTATAGATCGAGACGGACAGTCTATTGCTTATACTGGTCAGATGATCACTAAAGATATGGCTTTAACAGCTATACGTGACATGATCAAAGTCGAATATGCTGCCCTCGCCACTTCAAAAAGCAAATTAAAACAACAACGAGAAAACGTTTACGAACTGCCATTTTTAGTCAATGGCCTTTTAAGTTCCAACCTGATCTGTGCTATACGGCATTTAGCCTTTGAAAGACCGATGATTGAAGCAGAAGCAGAAGTATTAAAAGAGCTTTACAATGAAAAAATTAAAGTAAAAGTTAAAAATGGCAAAGAAATAACTGTTCAAGTCAAGCCTTTTTTCATCAATACAGGATTAAATGATTTTACCAGTTATCGAACTGAAGCTTTAAACGGATTGGAACATTCCCGTAAAATATCCATATTCGGAGATCAAAAATTTAAAAACTATGTTAAAGGCCAGATAAAGCATCTGCACGACACTAAGGACCCAGATAATATAACTAAGGCAATAAGATTACAACAGGCGCTTACTGCTTTAGATCAACAAGACGAAGATCCAAGTTTAGACTCTATCCACAAATTAATTAATAGAGCCTTTATTTGCGAAATTCTAAATCTTACTTTTTATACACACTGTAAAAGCTCTCTTGACCGCACTAGCATAGCTACAGGTATTATCAGCGCTGTCCATCAAATCATCAAAAGCGACAATTTAAACATGTTTAAAGAAAAAGACAAATTTGTCCCTCACAGCATCTTACATGGAAAGCATAGCGATGCCTTTAAAGACTTGGTTATTTTAAATGCTACAGCCGGTTCTGTGTTTGTACAAATATCCCGAACAGACCCTCATTTTAAATGGTCGGAAATAATTCCTACCCATTTAATGACAAAACGTACTACAGATTTAATTAGAAACATCAGAAAACCGATAAACTCTAAACAAAGATTGTTTAACCGACTTTTCAGAAAACAGAAACGTGCTATTTCCTTAACAGAGCAAAACAGAGCCTATCAATATATAAATACAAGATTAGACAAAAACCAACCGCCGACTCCTAATAGCAAACCAGAGGAAACATTGTTAGAAGAATTACAACAACAAAAAAAACTGCAAAAATTAAAAGCTGCAAGAGCAAAAAAAGCAAATAGCAACATTCTAAGCTCTAAAGAAGAAGAATTTTTACAAAAATACGAGGTTATTTCTGATCAAGCATTAACATCTATTATAGAAAAACAAGCTGCTACTAACATACAAAAAATTGTCCGCGGACATTTAGTTCGTAAAAGACAACAAATACAACAAAGACAACAAATACAAGAATTGGGTTTTGATTTTGATTTTGATTCTAACGATGCGACTTCTGTCGATAGTATCAATATACAACTCGACAATGAGAACACAACAGCTCCAAATCTTTAAGCGCTCCCCGATTTTAATCAGTCAGTAATAATATCAAATGAACCAACTTAAATCTAAAAGACTGTAGAAAGCTTATTTTTTAATTCTTTTCAAATTTCAAGATTAATTTTTAAAAAATTTCAAAAACAACCTCTCAAACAACAATTTAAAAATGTATTTTTTTGATGATTTTTAAACATAAAACTTGCAAATTCCCAACATTTTCTCAATTAAAACATAGAAAAACAAGGTATCTTTATAATACTTTTTTAGCCTATCATTTGAATCTCCCTCGCCTAAAGGCGAGGGATTCCTAATTCCCAGCTCCGAGCAACCCCGGCAGCTCGCCAGGCTTACCGACGCACCGGAGGCCTTATTTTTTTAACACTTTCTAGCCGTGATAGAGGCGTCTGCATTTATACTAGCTTAAGGCTAGCAAAGGCTTTATACTCACCCAGTGGATGTACCACCAATCCTTAATAAGATTCTGAAGTTAAAAATTTAACTTTTGTTAATTTTTAATGGAAAAAATATTTTGCACTTTGTATCCCAATCCTAAAGAGCTGAGTTTTACGGTGTATTAATGATAAAAGTTGACATTCTCCCCCTGCCTTTAGCCCATAGGTAATAGATCAGAATTTTTTCTCTATTCTCCTTTATTTTTCGAATATTTTTTGCCAATCAAACCCTTTTCTGCTAAGTTATAAGAAAAACAAAGGTCACATAATGACTACTGGCGCTGAAGGCATTACCGGCAGTTCTTCTCAAGAACCCACTTCACAAACCACTTCCGAAGAGCAAACGTTACCTAACTTTCCTAAAGCTCCTGAATCAACTAGGAACATGATGATTACCTATTTTGGCATTGAAAACCCAACACCTGAAGATTTAAAAAAGATAGACGGTTTGATTTATCAGATGCAAATGGGCGCCTATAATTATCTTAAAAACATTTTCAAAAAAAGCAGGGAAAAGCGCAAAGAATTTTTTAGAGAAGAGATGCGTTCTCAAAAGTCTTGATTTCTCAAATTGTGATTTCTCAAATCTTCAAATTATTAAATATATTCTTTACAAGCATTTAAAAGATTAATTTTAAATATTTAATTAAGTTATATAATTAAGTTATATAATTATTTTTTAAAACGAAATTTTTTAAAACTGAAATAAAAATTTATTTTTTTTTACTTTTACAAACCTTTAAAATTTGATAAAATCTTTTTTGTATTTTTAATTAATAGATTTATATTTATAGTTTTATATATGTATATTTTTTTTAAAAAAAATAGTTAAATTATTAATTTAATTTTTATAATAAATGACAGAACAGCAAACAATTCAGATTTCAGCAGAAGAAAAAAACAAACGGTTAGACAAGCTTTTATCTGAGCGTTTTCAAAAATCCCGCAATTATTTTCAAGATCTGATGGAAAAAGGAAAAATTCTGCTGAATGGGAAAAAAGCCAAAAAAAGCTCCAAAGCAGAAATTGGCGATCGGCTGGATATTTTTTTTCTGCAAAAAGCCCTACCTGCTTTAAAAACTGAAAAAATAGATCTTAATATCTTATTTGAAGACGAGCATATAATTGTTATTAACAAACCGGCGAGCATGGTAGTACATCCGGCGGCAGGCAATTGGGAACATACTCTGGCGAATGGTCTTTTATATCACTGTCAAAACATCAAGCTACCCAAAAAAGAAGAATACAGGCCCGGCATTGTCCATAGGCTTGACAAGGAAACTTCCGGAGTTTTGATTACAGCCAAAACGGAACAGGCCCATACGAATCTAAGTGCTCAGTTTGCTAAAAGAGAAATTTATAAAGAATACTTAGCCGTAACTGTAGGCAAGACTTTATCACAAACCGTTGAAGAGCCGATTGGCAGAGCTATTAAAAACCGCAAAAAAATGGCTGTCAGAACAGATGGGAAAAAGGCCAGGACAGATTTTCAATTTTTGGCTTTTAAAGATGGCCTGAGTCTGGTATCTGCCATTTTAAAAACTGGCAGAACCCACCAGATCAGAGTGCATTTAAGGTTTTTAAACACGCCGATTTTAGGAGACAGTGTTTATGGATTTACTAAAACCAATCATCTTTACCGAGCTGGCCGACCTTTTTTACATGCTTATAAATTAGGGCTTTTGCACCCTATTTTTAAAACTTTTTTAGAATTTACAGCGCCTCCTCCGGAAGACATTAAAAATTTTATTTATCAAATTACCAGAAGTGTAAATTTCTAGATTAATTATCAGCTTTTATATATAATCACAAACCAAGGTTAAAAGTTTTTTAAGGTTGCAAGACCTTCTTTAAGGCGGAAAAAACCTTATCAAGCTTAAGGCCTTAAAAATTTTCAATTCAACCTAAAGATAAGGATCGCACCATGAAAGAATTTGTAGAATACATTGTGAAAAACCTAGTAGATAACCCAGACCAAGTGCGTATTAACGAAATTGGAGGTACGCATACCCTAATTATAGAACTGGCTGTGGAGAAGTCAGACATCGGCAAAATAATTGGCAAAAAAGGCAAAACCATCAATGCCATCCGCACTCTTTTAATGTCAGTAGCCAGCCGCAACGGCATTAGAGTCAATTTAGAAATTATTGAAGAAGGCAAATCAAGCTAAATTACTTCCCTTTTTAAAAGACCAGATATTTTGGTTTTTAAAAAATTAATCAATCACCCCTTTCTAAAGGGAGAGGCTTGAGTTGTGAGGCACAAGGGAAACTGGTTGATAAAGAGCAAAAGGGAAACTTTATGCAGAAGTCAATAAAAATTGAGAAGAAATAGAAATAAAGTCTAAAACAAGACTTAAAAGCAAAAGGCAAACCTTACAAGGTTTGCCTTTTGTTTTTTAAAAACAGCCTCTAAGCATTTTTAGCAACATCCTTTCGGCAATAAATTACTAAGGATTCACGAGAATTATCCTAAATCTTTCTTTATTTTAACGGATTGGACAGGATTCGAACCTGTGACCACCCGCTTAGAAGGCGGGAGCTCTATCCACTGAGCTACCAATCCAATTTTTAAAAACTGCTGAAACAGCACAAATATTAAAAACCTGATTTTTAAAAAGCAGTTATCTGTTAAGATAACATATTTATTTGATTTAGAAAAGCGTCTAAAAGAAAAAAAAGGCAAAAGCGGAATTTTTTTTAAATTTTACTAAAACTTCTGCTAAGCTACGGGATTAGTTTAATCTAGCAATTAAAAACTGAAAAAACTTTTGAAGAGAAGCCATATCAATAGCCCTGATTAACAAAGAAGCTTAAGGAAACTTATGCAGAAGTTGGTTAAGAGAAATACATACACACCTACGAATATTTCAGCCAGTGGTTATTCGCAAGTTTGCAGCAAAAGCCAGTGGCTTAACTATGATCAGCCATTAAAAGACTTAAGAGCAAGAGTTGGTATGGCTGATTTAAAAATCTTTTTCAACAATCCCGATGCGACTCTAAGCGCTACAGGACAAGCGAAGCAGAACACGAGTGTATCTGTTATTTATGTCCTAAACCAACAAGGCTAGGCTCTAATGCCATACAAACCGCAAAAACATTTTTAACCGAACGGAGGGGCAGCATTTTTACCAACATCTAAAGAAGTTGGTTTCCATGCTATCATTTTTCATGATCCAAGATAATAAAGTTAACAAATCTGACAAAATTCAGCAAAAAGTAAAAATTAAAGATTTTTATGTGGGGAAAAACCAAAGCCTGGCTGTGATGGCGGGCCCTTGTGTTATTGAAAGTGAAAAAGCAGCACTTCAGGCAGCGGAGACTTTAAAAAAGCTATTTTCAGATCAAAAGATCAATTTTATTTACAAGTCCAGTTTTGACAAAGCCAACCGTTCTGCTTTAACCTCATATCGGGGTCCTGGTCTGAAAACAGGTCTAAAGATTTTAGCTAAGATCAAACGGGAATTTGACCTACCGATTGTAACGGACATTCATATTCCTGAGCAGGCTCCTATTGTTGCGGAGGTGGCTGATATTTTACAGATACCTGCTTTTCTCTGCAGGCAAACTGATTTAATTGCTGCTGCTGCCAAAACTAAAAAAGCAGTTAACATTAAAAAAGGCCAATTTATGGCGCCTTTAGATATGCAGCATGCAATTGATAAAGCGGCTCATTTTGACAACCGGCAAATTATCCTAACCGACCGCGGTACTTTTTTTGGCTATAACAATTTGGTATCTGATATGCGTTCCATTTTTCTAATGCAGAGTTTAGGCTATCCGGTTTGTTTTGATGCTACCCATTCGGTGCAATTACCGGGAGGGCAGGGTCATATCTCTGGTGGACAAAGAGAATTTATTGGGCTTTTAGCCAAAGCAGCGATTGCAGCCGGTGCTAATTTACTATTTTTAGAAGCCCATGCGACCCCGGACAAAGCGCTGAGCGACGCTGCTTCCCAAATTTCTTTCCATGAATTAGAAAAGCTATTAACGCAAATTAAAAAGTTGTATACATTAATTAACAGTTTTTAGAAATTTTTAGAAAAACAATAAAAAAAAAATCAAAAAATGAAGAAACACATTTTTTACAGTTTTTTAATTTTTTTATTTAGTTTTTCGATTCTCAATCTAATACGGCTTTTTAAAATTGACGAGCAGGATCTTTTAAAATACCAGAATCTGAGCCAAAGGCAAATGAAAACAAATTTTTCAAAAAAAGAACCGGTCTATCAAAAGCGCATTAACGTGCAAAAAGACATTTGGTATTTAGAAAATGAAAGCCGGCTGCATTTTTCTATTTTCAGCACTGATTCTTTTTTATCTTTAAAAAACAAAAACGGACATTTAGAAGTTGTGGAGGATTTAAAAAACATTCATTGTCTGGCACAGGAAAAAATTGTTTTTAATCCTTTAACTAAAAAATGGGAGCAAAAACTCAAATATTTCAATGCCCAAAAAGGAACTTATTTATTTCCCTCGCATCAGTTTTCATCGGATATGATCAATTTATATTTTTATGATTTAGAAGGTATTGATCTGCCTAAGAATCTAACCGCTTTCTCCCCTTATTTAAAAGGCGTAGCCAACCAGGTATTTTTTACTTTATCGGATAAAAAGAGCCATTTTAAGGCCTATCATTTTAAAGCCTGCTTTGATACATCCCAGGAGATTCAGTGAACCAAACTTATCTTTTAATTATATTTTTGATTTTTCAAGCAGTTTTTTTAAAAGCTGAAAAACAGTTTCTTTTTGAACACCGGCTGGGGCATCTTTCTGCCGAACATGTTAAAACTGAAAATTTTCCATTTATTAAAAAATCCTTAAAAACGATTTTTTTAAAAAACCTAGAAATCCAGCTAAACAATGATAAAATTTTAAAAAGCGAGCAGGCATTACTTAATTTAGAAAATCAGGACATCAATTTTACATCTTTAAATCGCAAGGTTTTTTTAGAAACTTCTTTTTCGGGTTCTGTTCCTCCTTTTTCTTTAAGTGCCAAAAGAGCTTTTTTCAAAAAGCAAAGACCGATTTTAACCAAAGCTTTAAAAGATGTAATTATTTTTCAGGATGAAGTTGAGCTCAAGATTGCAGAAAAATTTATTATTACCGCTGACAAAGCCGAATATGACAAAAACAGACTTATTTTAATAGCAGATAAAAATAGCTGCCGATTCCACAGTTCTGACAAAACCATTCTTTCCAAAAAGATTTTTTTTGATTTGAAAAAGGGGTCTTTATTTTTAGAAAGCGTACAGGGAGAGATTAAAAATATTCCGTTAAAAGCCAATGAATCCATTAATTTATCATCCGGCAAACTAACAGTTTTGAACCAGGGTAAAAAGATCCTGCTGCAAGATGGGGTAAAGATTACCCATACGGGAGGGGCTGAGCTAATTTGTGATGCTTTGGAATTAGACTATAACAACAAAAAAATTGCTAAAATCACCACATCTGACAATGCCAAAGTATTTTTTAAAACTCCAGCTTTAGCCATATTCACCTCTTTAGGGCCTATTACTATTGATCTGGTACAAAAAATCATTTTCACGGCTGAAAAAGGCATTTTTTACAAAGAAAAAGACACTCTTATTGTTGCTAAAAAGGCTTTTTTAAAATTCAAGGACATTAAAAATTTATCTGACATAGAAAATATTGTTTTGGAAAAAGAAGTCCATTTTTTCTCGTCCAAGTTTAAAAACAAAAACAATCTGGGGCTGGCCGACCGTTTACGTTTTGATTTGATGAGCAAAACGCTAACTTTGGAAAGTTTTCCCAAAAACAAAGTTATCTTTTGGGAAGAGTCCAGTGCTCTATCTTTATCAGCCAACAAGATTCAAATTCAAAAAAGCGGTAAAAACGCGGTCAAAGGTTTTGGCAACGTCCGTTTATCTTTAAAAAAAGATGAAGAAAAACTATTTGAAAATACTTTGCACAAATATCTTTTAGAAAAGTAAATTTAATGCAGATATTCACTAAAACTGGTTATAATTTACTCTTAACAAACAATTTTTGATTATAAACCATGCAGCCGCTTTTAGAAGTTAAAAACCTGATCAAAAAATATGGCAGCAAAGCCGTAGTAAAAAATCTGTCATTTTCTATTGATCCTGGCGAAGTTGTCGGGCTTTTGGGGCCTAATGGCGCTGGAAAGACTACAGCTTTTTATATGGCTATAGGGCTTATCAAGCCTGATAGTGGAGAGGTTTTTTTTAAAGGCAAAAACGTATCTGGCCTGCCCATTCACAAACGGGCCAATCTAGGGATGGGCTATTTAGCGCAGGAGTCTTCGGTTTTTAGGGCTTTAAACGTAGAAGAGAATATTTTATGCATTTTAGAAAATCTATCTTTAACTGAAAAAGAAAAGCAAAAGCGACTTACTCTACTTTTACAGGAGCTGCATTTAGAGCCTCTTAAAAAGCAAAAAGCGGCATCTCTTTCCGGAGGAGAAAGGAGAAGACTAGAAATTACCAGAGCCCTGGCCTCTGATCCTACTCTTTTACTTTTAGACGAGCCTTTTGCCAATATTGATCCGCTGGCCGTGCAGGATGTGAAACATTTAATCTGTCATTTAAAACGCAAAAAAATCAGTGTTTTAATTACCGATCACAATGCCCGAGAAATTTTTTCTATTGTCGACCGCAGTTATTTAATGCAAGAAGGCAGTGTTCTTTTATCGGGAACAGTAGACAATCTTATCAAAAACCAAGCTGCGCGCAAGCATTATTTAGGTGAAGATTTTAGATTATAAGACCGATCAAGAAAAGCATCTTAAAGCTATAGCTGAAAAGACGAAACAAGGGCTGAGCTATTATTTTCCGACAAAAGCTTGACTGCTGCCTGAAAAACTTTTTTTTCTTCCAAGTTATACAGGCATTCGCACATTTTAGAACCTCCGCAGCCTTCCTGGCAGCAAGGTCTGCAGGAATAATCTTCGAATAAAATCCTGGCCTGAGGATTTTTCCAAGGGCCCCACAGTTTTTCCTGGGTAGGGCCGAAAATGGCCACTGTTTTTTGTTTTAAGCAAGAAGCCATATGCAAAGGAAGCGAATCTACCGTGATCAGCAATTTAGAAAGTGCAATTAAAGCACCGAGTTCTGGCAAAGAGATTTTCCCTGCTAAATTCAAATAGTATTTAGGATCTAGGTCCTGTACGATCATATCGATTTTCTTGATTTCCAAAAGGCTGCTAGAGCAGGTAAATACCAATTTACATCCCTGTTTGACCAGCAAGTGTACAAGTCTTTGAAAGCGGAAAGCGGGCCAGGCTTTGAAATCCCATCTGGCAGCAGGATGGATAATGATAAAATCCTGTTTTTGAAAATTTTTACTTCCCAATTCTATGAGCATTTTTCTTTTTGCCTCTTCTAAGACAGGCAGGAAAAGCTGTTTTTCGTCTTCTTTGGGAAAAATGCCGATTCTTCTCAAATAATCTAAATTCTTTTCTGTGCTATGGCGAGGAGAGCCTGGAATTTTCGTCAGATGGGTATAAACATCTTTTCTTTTTTTATCTTCATTCAGTCCTACTCTAATAGGGGCATTGGAAACTGCTGCTGCAATAGCTCCCCTGTCCCCTTCGGTCAGGTTCATAACCAGATCATATTTTTGTTTTTTTAATTTTTTTAAAAACAAAGCCTCGGAAATTCCTCTGGAAAACAAATTTTTCTTTTTATCATTTTGATCGAAAGTAAAAATTTGAGAAACATAAGGATTACCCTTTAAAAGCGGCTCGGCGTTTTTATATACGTATGCATCGATTTGAATACCTGGCAGATGTTTTTTTAAAACTGAAAATACTGGAGTTGCCAAGAGCACATCGCCGAGAGATCTGAGTTTAATAATCAAAGCTTTTTTTATATTTCTGAGCTGGGGAAAATCCATTTTTCTCCTTTAAAAAGAATAAGTTTTTACCTATAATAGCAACTTTCAAGTTTTAAGGAGAAAAAAATATGCAAAGAACACTTTCCATTATCAAACCGGATGCTGTTGAGAGAGATTTAATTGGTCTGATTTTATCCCGTTTTGAAAAAGCGGGGCTTAAGATTACTGGAGCTAAGATGCTTAAATTAAGCAAAGAAAAAGCCAAAGAATTTTATGATGTGCATGCGGGAAAACCTTTTTATGAAGAGCTGACCGACTATATAAGCTCGGGGCCTATCTTAGTACAGGTATTAGAAGGAGAAAATGCGATTGAACAAAACCGCAAAATCATGGGAGCTACTGATCCTAAAAAAGCGGAAAAAGGCACAATTAGAGCTGACTTTGCCGTTTCTTTAGATAAAAACAGCGTACATGGATCGGATGCACCGGAGACTGCTAAAAGAGAAATTGCTTTTTTCTTTGCCGAAGACGAGATTTTTTCCAAGTAATTTCCAGCCTTTGAAAAATATATAAAAAATCTCCTGACTTCAATCATGGGAAAAAAGTTAATAGTTTATTTAAACTGTTTGATAGAAAAAGTTTTAAATGCAAATTTGAATTAACTTTAAATTTTTGCCAATTGGCTTGACGCACTGGTTTTAGCAGTTTTTTTAGAATCTACGATAAAAGTTACGGGTCCGTCATTAACTAAATGCACTTCCATTTTAACGCCGAAGACTCCCCCTTCGATACGGGGCAGTTCTTTTTTTAGTTCGAAGACGAAATCATCATAGAATTTTTTAGCGGTATCGGGCTGACCTGCCTTGACAAAAGAAGGGCGATTGCCGGCAGAGCAATTGGCATATAGGGTAAACTGAGGCACGACTAGGACTCCGCCTTTAACATCTTTTAAAGAGCGGTTCATCTTATCCTGATCATCTGGAAAAATACGCAGATTAGCGACTTTACGGGTCAGATAAAGCAGATCTTCTCGGGTATCGGTATCTAGTGCTGCCAGAAAAATCAACAAGCCTTTATTAATCGAGCCGACTACTTTTTTATCTACTAGGACTTTGGCTGTTTTGACTCTTTGAATTAAAAGCCGCATTTTGAACCCTTATTTTTTATTTTTATTAAACAAAATTTAAATCTTAAAACTTATTCAACCTTTTTTCTTTTTTTTGAACCTGTCCAGATAATAAAGCGCTTTACCTGTTCCCAAACAAACGGCCAAAAGCGGATTAGGAGCGACAAACACAGGCAAGCCGGTTTCTTTAATCAGGGCTTTATCTATACCTTTTAGTAGAGCGCCTCCTCCTGCCAGGACCATGCCTCTTTCTACCAGGTCTGCGGCTAGCTCTGGCGGGCATTTTTCCAAGGTCAGTTTCACATTTTCTACGATCTGCTGGATCGGTTCTGCCAAGCATTCCCTAATTTCTACGGAATTAATTCTTTTAGTGATGGGAAGGCCGGCTACCTGATCTCTTCCGCGCACTTCCATTTCCAGCTCATTATTTCCTAACGGATAAGCTGAACCGATATTAATTTTAATCTCTTCTGCTGTTTTTGGACCGATCATCAGGTTATAAGTACGGCGCATATAATTAATGATGCAGTCATCGAACTCATCACCGGCGACTCTTAAAGACCTGGTTTCTACTACACCGCCGAGTGAGATAATGGCAATTTCGGTAGTACCGCCGCCGATATCGATAATCATATTAGCGGCGGGCTCATGGACAGGCATATCTACGCCGATAGCTGCAGCCATGGGTTCTTCAATTAGAATTACTTCTTGGCCGCCTGCATGCAAAGCGGAATCTTCGACAGCTCTTTTTTCGACATCGGTGATACCGGATGGCACAGCGATTAAAATTTTCGGGCGGAAAAGGCTGCGGGAGGGAGTAACTTTTTTAATAATTTCTTTCAGCATGCCCTCTGCTATTTCAAAATCGGCAATGACGCCATCTTTCATGGGGCGGACGGCATGAATTTTACGGGGGGTTTTACCTAGCATGGACTTAGCAGTATGTCCGACGGCCAAAACCTCATTACTTAAAGAATCAACAGCAACTACTGACGGTTCTGCGAGAACAATACCTTTATTTTTAACAAAGACAAGAGTATTAGCGGTGCCCAAGTCGATACCGATATCTGAGGAAAACAAGCCGGAGAGCATGGAAAAATTATCTTTGGCCAATTTTTTTGCTGTTTCTAAAAGATCTTTTAAGCTAAAAGTTTTTTTTATTTTCATCATAGAAAACAACCTTGTTGGGAAAGCCTGCTATATTTAACCTGGCATTTTTTCTTTTGAGTTATCTTAGTTTATTTTTTATTTTTTACAAATTACTGTCTATTAAAAAAAAAGACAAACTTTAGCGGCTTTAAGTTTGCAGCAATTCCAAAACTTCTTCCCAGGTTAACTTGGAGATAGCTTCATCATCACAGCTTACTACTTTTTTTACCAAACCTTTTTTTCTTTGCTGCATCTGCAGAATTTTTTCTTCAATACTATTTAAGGTAACTAATTTATAGCAAGAAACAGACTTTGTCTGTCCGATGCGGTGAACCCGGTCGGTAGCCTGATTTTCCACAGCCGGATTCCACCACATATCGTAATGGACTACGGTATCTGCTCCGACGATATTCAGTCCTGTACCTCCTGCCTTTAAAGAAACCAAGAAAACTTTAATTTCCGGATTTTTATTAAACTCTTTAACGATATGCAAGCGATCTTTGGAAGAGCCGTCAAGGTAGGAAAAGCGGATGCCTCTTTCTTCGAAGTCCTGGCGCATAATTTTCAGCATTTGGGTATATTGTGAAAAGATGACTGTTTTATGTCCGCCTTCTACCAGAGTCTGCAGAAGTTCTAAGAGCATTTCGTATTTAGCTGAATCGCCGTCTTCGGCTTTTTCTTTAGCGAAGATAGCAGGATGGCAGCAAATTTGCTTTAATCTGGTGAGGGTAGCCAGCACATGGATCTGGACTTTATCGAAGCCATTTTTCTCAACCAGTTTAGAGAGTTCTGCTTTAGCGGATTCGGCATAAGACTGATAAAGTTCTTTTTGTACGCCGGAGAGTTTGCAGTGATAAGTAATTTCCTGAGCGGCTGGCAGATCTTGAAGCACATCTTCTTTCATTCTGCGTAAAATAAAGGGAGAGACCTTTCTTTTTAAATACTGCATATTTTGAGTATATTTTTCACCGGTGACTCTGATATAATTTTCCAAAAAGCGGTCATAGCTGGACAAAAACCCGGGCATTAAAAAATCAAACAAGCTCCAGAGTTCATTTAAAGTATTTTCAATTGGCGTACCGGTTAAAATCAAACGGTGAGCCGCTGAGATTAACTTAACGGAGCGGGCATTACGGGTGAAGCGATTTTTAATATGCTGGGCCTCGTCCAAGATTGCGTAAGCGAAGTTATATTTTTGATAAAACTCGACATCTTTTTGCATTAGTGTGTAAGAGGTGATAACAACATCATAATCTTTGAGAGTTTGCAGGATTTTTCTGCGCTGAGTGGGAATACCTTCGATGACAATTGTTTTTAAATCGGGGCAGAACTTAGAAAATTCTTCTTTCCAGTTATATAGCAAAGAGGTTGGGCAGACAATCAAAGAGATTGATTTTTTATATTTTTGGCTATGTTGAAAAATAGCGGCTATGGCCTGCAGGGTTTTACCCAAGCCCATATCGTCTGCCAAAATACCATTCAAATACATATTCCTAAGTTTTTCCAGCCACTGGATACCTTCTTTTTGGTAAGGGCGCAGTTTAGCTTTAAGGCCTTTTGGGATAGGCGAAAAGCTGACCTTAGTCTCTCCCAGCATTTGGGCTCTAATGGCCTTTAATTTTTTAGAGATAGAAAATTTAATTGGCAAATCTTTGAACATTTGCTCTTCGATATTAACCAAACTCCAAAGTGGCCTATTTTCTTTATAATTATCCATTTTCTTGATACCGATCTCATCGAAAATGCGAATAATTTTAGACAATTTTTCCAGATCCAGCACCAGTATTTTAGAAGAGGCGGAATTTTTCTTTTTGCTTAATTCTATATAAGATCGGGACGAGGCCATGCATTCCCATAAAAGATCCAGTGTCAGGCCTTTTAGATCGCCGTCTGCTTTTAAATCTAAGTAGTAATAGCCGACTTTATCTTTATAGTCCAATTTCAAGGTAAATTCAGTTTTATCGTAAACAAATCTATCTAGCAGATTTTGGGGGCATTCAAATTCGATTTTATCCTGGAATTTGGGTACAATTTCGGTCATGAACTCTACAATTTTCTTTTCACTTTTGTTAGAAAAGCTGCCATTTTGCGGATTGTAGACAAAATCCTGAAAGAGGTTCTCTATTATTTTACGTTCTTCAACCAAATTTCTGGCAATTATGCCATCTTTAGTTACAAAAGAAGCTACTTTTTCAAAATTGAGCTGATTTAAGACGGCATTAACTTCATTATTTTCATAAATAAAAGACAGGTTGGCTTCTAATTCCCCATCGATATAAGAAAGTCTGCATTTGCCTTTAATATCTCCGACGTAGGGCTGAGTTACGAACTGATTTAAAACTTTTTCACCGCCGACATCGGCATAATGTTTTAGTTCTAACAGCGAGCATTCAACAAAAGTGCCGAAAAGCGGTTCAGGAATGGTAATATCGCGCACGGCTTCTAAATTTTTCACATGATTGCGGGTAATATTGGGAGGCAAGCGATAATATATATCTTTATAAATCAGTCCGGGAAGGTTACATTCAAAAATTTTAGTTTCGGTCAAAGCCAGCTGATTTTGATCGACGACAATTAAGGGATTGATCAGCAATTTATTGGAAGGTGGCTTAATATATTCCAGATCGAATTTAAGCCTGGCCGATGCGAAAGAGCACTGCAAGGGATTTTCCAAACCGCCGATAAAAAGATAAGGCATAGGTGGCAGGTCCTCGGAATAGCTGGAAAAGCCTCTTTGTTTTTTAGTTTGCTCAAAAGCTTCGGCCAAAAGAGTACCGAAAACTTCTGTTTCCAAAGAGCCGATTTTGGCAGCTCTTTCATGATTTTGTTCTCCTCCTGACAAAAGGGCGTAGTGCATTAAAATAGAAAGCAATTTCTGACCGATGGGATCAAAAGATTCCAGGGTAAAAAAGTATTTTTTAGAAGAGAAAAAAAGCGGCTCTTTATTTTGCAGAGCATAAAAGAAAGTTTTTATATAAGGTATTTGCAAGGCTTTAGAGCGAAAAGGCAAGCGCAGGGCCAAAGAAAATTCGACGTATTTATTTTTAACATTTGGTTTTAAAGATGCGGGATTAAAGATAACTGCGATTTCTGCTTTAGTGATTTCTTTTTTTTCAGTGGGCAGAAAAAAAGCAGAAGCAGAAAGCAATCCGGCGGCTTCGATATATTCTTCTAAAAGCTGTTTTTGGTAGATGGCATCTTTTTTATTTTCCTGTTTAATTTTAGCTGTTTGAATTGTTTCTAAAAGTTCATGACCGATTTGATCTTTTTTTTCTTTGGAGTAATTAACAACTAAAGAATTCAGATGTTCTTCTAAATAAAAGAGCAAAGCTGCCAGATGCTGGCAATCATAGCGGTAAGTGCAATCGCAATTGGAATGGATAGTTTCCGATTCGAATCTATCGATTTCGATTTCGCTTTCATAGGTATTTTCGAACTGACCTAAAATTTTAGCGCTTAATCTGACAACATCGTTGTCCAATTTAACAATTTTAGCGGAAACCACTTTTTGTTTACTATGCAGTTCTCTTCCTTCTTTTAAAATATTAGAAGAAAAATCCTGCTTTAACTTACGAAAATTCAACATATCAGATCCTGCTACTTAGACTTACATCCTTTTAATTTTTTACTCTTTTTTTAAAAGTAGTTCAATAAAAAAAAATTTATTATTTACTTTTTACCAGCTTAAAAAAATTTTTTATCTGGATTTTTTATTTAAAACAAGTTTTGAAAAATAAAATTAAAAGCAATGAAAGCATAAAATTATTGACTTTAGCCAGCAGCGGCATGCCAACATTTGATTAATGCTGAAAAAAAATCAAAATTAGCCATTACATATTAAAATATTGCTTTCTTGAAAAAGTAAAAATATTTAAACTGAAAACTTCGTTTTTAAGAAATGCATGAATTAACATATTGCGGGTGTAGCTCAGTGGTAGAGCGTCACGTTGCCAACGTGAATGTCGTGAGTTCGAATCTCATCACCCGCTTTTTTTATTTCTTTTTAAAAAAATCCTAGTTATACTTATTTCATTATTTAAAAAATTGTTTTAGCAAAACCTTGTTTTAGCAAAACCTGATTTTTTAAAGACCATATTATTTTTAAAACTATTAAAAAAAATTTAAGGACGTTTTTATGGTAGAAGAAAAAGAGCAAATTCAAGTTGAAGTTAAAAAGCAGCCTTCTTGCCAAGTAGAAATTATAGCCAAAGCAGATGAGAATCTGATAAAAAAAGCTGAAAACAATGCCATTAAAACCGTTTCCAAAAAAGTTTCTTTACCTGGTTTTCGCAAGGGCAAGGCTCCGAAAGAGCTGATTTTAAAAAACCACCGAAGCGAAGTTGAAAAAGAAAAGCGGCAGGAACTGGCGAATCTGGCTTTTGCTCAAGTTCAAAAAAAGACAGCTCTTTTTCCTATTTCTTCTGCATCCATCAACTTTGATCTAAAAAAAATAACTGAAAAAGAAGCTGATCTGGTCTTCAAATATGAAGTTGAGCCTGACGTACCTTCGATTGATCCGAAAAATCTTAAAATCAAAGAAATTCCCAAGCGTACGGTTTCGGAAGAAGAGCTCGAAGAAGCTATACGCCAGACCAGATTTTATTTTGCTAATTTTAAAGAAGTTGACCGACCGATCAAAGAAGGCGACTATGTGATTGTGGATTTAGATTCTTTAGACACAGAAAAACCGACTCGAGTTTTTTCTGACACCCGTTTTGAGGTTAAGAAAAAAGCGATTGCCGACTGGATGATAGATTTACTTTTAGGTGCTAAAAAGGGCCAAGCTATTGAGGGGCTTTCCTATCCTGATCCGGATTTAAAAGAAGCAGAAAAGGAAAAATTCGAGTCTAAAAAAGTCAAAATTACCGTCAAAAAAATTGAAGAAGCGACTCTTCCTGAGATTGACGACAATCTAGCCCAAAAAATGGGTTCTGAAAATGTTACTAAGATGAAAGAAAAGATCAAGGAAATTCTGCAGCAGAACCTGGATGAAGACCACGGTAAAAAGCAAAGCGAGAGTTTATCTGAGCATTTATTTATAGAATATCCATTTGAGCTACCGCTTTCTTTAGTAACCTCTGAGCTGGCCCATCGTAAAAGCCAATTATTTTCCAATCAAAAATTTAAAGCTAGCTATGACCGAATGAAATCTGAAGAGAAAGCCAAGATTGAAACTGACTTAAAAAGGCATGCGGAAAAAGCGATTGCTCTTTTTTATCTTTCCCGCAAAATAGTGCATGACAACAAATTAGAAATCAGCAAAGAAGAAATTGAACAGCTTTTAACCCAAGAGGCTAAGGGTCAAAAAATTACCGAGCAGATGTATGCTTTAGCCATGTCACGTCTGATTTTAAGCAAAGCTGAAAATTTTCTCTTAAAGCATCGACAAAGATAATTTTTTTTGTTATGTTAAAAAAAAATATAAAAAACATAAAAGGAAGCTTGACATGTCTTTGACTCCGTTTGTAATAGAAGATACTGGCCGTGGTGAAAGGTCAATGGATATTTATTCCCGTCTTTTAAAAGATCGGATTGTTTTTATTGGCACGGAAATTTATGATCAGATGGCCAATACAATTATAGCCCAGCTTTTATTTTTAAAAATGGAAGACCCTAAAAAAGACATTAACTTATATCTTAATTCTCCTGGTGGGCAGATTACAGCGGGTTTGGCGATTTATGATACGATGAAATATTTAGGCTGTGACATCAACACTTACTGTATTGGCCACGCAGCGTCGATGGCGGCTCTTTTATTGGCAGCTGGCACCAAGGGCAAAAGATTTGCTCTACCCCATTCTAGAATTATGCTACACCAGCCGATTGGCGGCATTGGCGGCACATCGGAAGACATTGCTTTGCAGGCAAAAGAAATTTTAGAGCTGAAAAAAATCACGACTAAAATCATGTCTGATTTAACTGGGCAAAAAGAGGAAAAAATTCTCAAGGATTCCGACCGTGATTTTTATATGAACTCCCAGGCTGCCTTGGATTATGGGCTGATTGATAAAATTGCCTATCCTAACGACAAGCCAAAGGGTGCCGAGTCAATCACTCCTCCCTAAAGGGAGAGGCTTAAGCCGTGAGGCACTGGGAAAACTGATTGATTAGGGTGCACAAAGGAAACTTTATGCAGAAGTTAATAAAATAAAACAAAAACAAACCTTACCACACAAAAAATTATGAAACCTGCCAAATGTTCTTTTTGCGGAAGATCGGAAGATCTGGTAGAAAAACTAATTGCCGGCTCTGATGCTTATATTTGCGACCGCTGCATACAAATTTGTTCAGACATTGTAGAAAAGAAAAAAGCGCCTTTAGAGATTAAAATGTTAAAGCCCAAAGAAATTGCCAAGCGCTTGGGCGAATATGTAATTGGCCAGGAAGAGTCTAAAAAAGCCATTTCTGTTGCTGTTTACAATCACTATAAAAGGGTTTTGTCTCTTTCCAAAGAAAAAGACAGTATAGAATATTCTAAATCCAACGTCCTTTTAATTGGTCCTACTGGTTCTGGTAAAACTTTAATAGCCCGTACTCTGGCTAATATTTTGGACGTTCCTTTTGCCATTTCCGATTCTACTACTTTAACTGAAGCCGGCTATGTTGGTGAAGATGTAGAGAACATTATTTTACGTTTAGTCCAATCTGCTGATTATGATATTTCGCGAGCGGAGCTGGGCATTATTTACGTTGATGAAATTGACAAAATCAGAAAAACCACTTCCAATGTTTCCATTACCCGCGATGTATCGGGAGAAGGCGTACAGCAAGCTCTTTTAAAAATTGTCGAGGGTACTGTTGCTAATATACCTCCCAAAGGAGGGAGAAAGCATCCTCAGCAGGAATATTTAAAAGTTAATACAGAAAACATTCTTTTCATTGTTGGGGGGGCTTTTGTACATTTAGACAAACTTATTGCCAAGCGTCTTGGTAAAAGCACTATTGGCTTTACTTCCGACCGCAAAAAATACGATCCGGAGCAAGAGCACAATTATCTTTTATCTCAAGTTGAACCGGAAGACTTGGTAGAATTTGGTTTAATTCCCGAATTTATTGGCCGTTTCAACTCTATAGCCAACTGCAATGAGCTAAGCAAAGACGATCTGATCCATATTTTAACCGAGCCTAAAGACGCCATTATCAAGCAGTATACAGCTCTTTTCAAAGAAGACGGCGTTGATCTTAGCTTTACTCCGGCAGCACTTGAAGCTATTGCTGCCAAAGCCAAAAACACCGGAACTGGCGCTCGGGCTTTACGTATGATTGCAGAAAATCTTCTACGCGATCTGATGTTTGAAGTGCCTTCTGATCCGACAATTAAAGAAGTTTTGATTGAAAAAGAGACAATTACTAAAAACTCACCTCCTAAAATTACCAAAAGCCGAGAAAGGGCATCTTAACCGGAAGGCTATTAACTCTCAGGAGGAGGTTGAGGTGTAATTTGTATTCCATCTCTTCGTGCAATCTGCGCCTGCAAATCATTATCCGAAGGGGGTGGTGTTTCTAAAGCAGCAGGCTCAGACTGATCATCTCCCATAATCTCTTTCAGGATTGTTTCGTCCAAACTTATCTCTTCCAAATCCACTGGATATTTTTGGCTACATTCTCTTAAAAACTGAATTCTTTGGGCTCTTGTTCTTGTCAGCATAGCCGACACCTGAGCGCAATAGGCATTAATTTTTTTGGGGTTATTCCTGACAAACGCGCTGCCATATTTTTTTATGAACTCTTTCAAAAGCTTAAAAGACTTTCTAGCATTGGCCAATGGCTGCTCAGCCAGTGGCCGCCCGTCCAACTGACTATGTCTAAAATATAATGCCCAATTTAAAGCAAAAGGCTGTGTTTGCAATTCTTTATATGCACGTAATTGATCCCTATTTTTTTTGATATCCCTTTGCAACCGACTAATGTCTTCATTGAGATTGTCATTTTTTTCCTTTTCTAAAGAGGTAGACGGCTTTAGGGTAATCTCTTTTTTTTTCTCTTCAATCTCCTGATTAAGACGTTCAATGTTTTCTTTCAATTTTTTTCTGCGGGCCTTTATCTTTAGCTTAATTTGTGGTATTTTTTGTTTCACGTCTGGAAAACTAATGTTTTCTTGGCTTTCGAGAAAAGCTTGTATGTCTTCTCCTTGAGCTTCCTCTCCTTTACTAATTCTTAAATAGCTCAAGACTTTATTAACTTTTTTATGAAGGCCCTCCAGTCTGCCGATGACATGCATACCCGAGCCCTGAAAACTAACTTCACTCGGCTCCATTTTCGGCCAGTTATTGGGAGGCATAAATTTATATTCTACTAAAAGAGACCTGACTTTTGACAACTCATCCATCAAAGGAATATTAACTGTTCTCGTGTCTCCTTTTTGATTAACAGCCTCGCAAGTCAAATATTTAAAATCTATATTTTTAAATGTCAGATCCGAATGATTTAGATGTTTTTTAACAGCTCTCCGCGCCTCTAAAATAGCATTTTTTAAATTCTCAGGAGGGGCAGAAACTTCTACAGAATCACCGCTAGAGGTCACCAAATACAAAAGCATATCCCCTGCTTTTTGAACTTCCGCCTCTTCAGCGCTCAAACTTGCATGTTCCGACGCTTCTTCTTGGTCCGGTGTGATTGAAATATCTTGGCCATTTGTAATCTTCTCAAATTCCAATGTGCCGGGTTGGCGGATGGGGGTTACTTCGGCGTATAAATCATCTTGCGGTGTTTCGGATGAGCCGCCTGGTCCTTGTACATTTCCTATCATTTTTAATCTTCAATTTAGCTGATTTATCTTTTTTAGATATAAAAGAGCCTATTTTTTTAAGCAAGTTAAAAATAAATTTAATACAAAAAATCAAGTCGTTTATCTTTAACCATTTACAAAATAGTAATATTTTCAAACAATTAATTTACAATAACTTATTTAATGTAACAATCGTACTATTAATATAAGGATTTACATAAGTTTATTTAATAATAATTATTTTAATGCTAATATAATAATTAGAAAAGATGGGTTTATATAAGCTCTTTTTTACATATTTTTTACCCCCATCTTCAAAAAAAAACAAGACTATGACAATACCTCCGGTTAACGACAGCTCAGACGCTTCTTCTATCAATGCATTCAATACTGATCTAGCTGCTTTAGAATCTCTTTTAGAACAGCAAAAAACATCCGGAACTTTTGACCTTGATCTGGCCAATCAAATTTTCAACCAGATACAACAACTGCTAGACACCTATGGAGCAAGCCACAAAGAGGATATTCAAGGCTTTCTGAATACTCTGCAAGACTCCGGTTATTTGACTGAACTATACCACAACACAGTAGCCGCCGTTTATATCAATGTTTACACCTCAACTGGAGAAACCGAGGCTGAAACCGCAGCCCAAGCCGAAATGGATCGCTTGAAAGCCCTGTTTGGCATGGGAGATTCTACGACTATAAATACAGAAGATCCGCTTTCGACTTTTAAACAGAATATTATTGATTATAATATTACTAAACTGAAAACAGATTATACAAATTCAACCAAATTTGTTTTCCAAAGAAACCTGGAAAACACACTTGCAGCTTTAAATGACATGCATCGAACAGATACGGGTTATGACCAACAAACTGCACAGCATTTTTTAGAAATGCTGGAAAAGCTGAATCAATTTACACAGGATCATTCCGAATTCCGAACTACATATGAAAATCTAGTAAACAATTTGGGCATAAACGAAACCGGCAGTTTCGAAGATAAACAAAACCGTTTAAACTGGGCAAGAGCAGAAGAGATTACTGATTCAGGCGGTTCTCGCAACCACATAGCCTATCTTATCATAGACGAAAACAAACGGGATAATTTACAGGGAATCTTACAAACAGCGTCCAACCCACTTAATACTTTTGAAACTTTTGCCACACAAGACATCCTGGATGAGCTGCAACATACACAATTCGATCAAGCTATTGAGACTATTGAAGATCTTCAGCAAAGAAGAGCAAAACAGGCCCTTTTAGCATATAATACTGCCAATGATACTACTTTAACGCTAACCGATGATCAACTGCAGCAGGCTGAAACTTTAATTTCCCGGGATCTGAATCCAACCGTTTATTTCCAGCTTTTACAAGCAGGGCAAGACCCTGCTGTTTATTTAAGTGTTACCCAAAGAATTCAAGATTTAACAGCTTTAATGAGCCAGCAGACAGCTACTTTTGATCCAAGTTTAATCGAACAGATTTTAACAACTGCTAATAACTTAAACAATATTTTTATAGATCATCCAGAATATAAAGACGCTGAAATAGAGCAGATTTTTCAAACTTATAACACTTATTTAACACGCATTTCCCATAAATATCTGCTAACAGGCAATAAGTTATCAGATTTCGAACAAATCAAAGAGCAACTAAAGCAAGCAGCATACGATGCTATATATAATCAATCTTCAGAGTATGATACAATTTTTTTTGAGCTAAGAGAAATTTATAACAGTTATCTACCCCCAGAGCTGCAACTAAAAAAAAATTATTGGTTGAGCGATTCTCGCTGGATCACTATTACATGTATTACAGATCCTGATAACTGGAAAGACATACCTTGCAAGCCTCCTCCTTCTTCTGATGAATTACAAGATTTGGGCATAGATCCGGATATTTACCAAAAAAGCAGAGACCATGTTATTTATAATTGTAATATAAACGATATATCCGATCATCTTAACCAATTAAAAACTAAACTCAACATTACTTCCGCACCTAATACAACCGACCTTCTTTACGCCTTCAAGAACGCACTTTTCAATACTTCACCGGATGAAATCCTTGTAGAGAATTTAATCCGACAATTCAATAGCGCCAGCTCGACAACTTTCTCGATAGCAGCTTTAACTGACACTCAAATTCATACTATTGCTACAAATAGCAATCCCACAGCAGCTTTACAAATAGCTTATAACAATTCTTTTGAAAAGAAAGTCCAGGCTCTTCGCACTATGATCACATCTTCTACAACTTTTAATGCAACTGAAGCTACTGACATTTTCAACGCTATTAATGAATTAAATATTCTGTTTGGCTCCGACCCTTCTCAGCAAAAAATCTTAAGGGAAGTCTTTACAGATGCCAATGACTACTTAACGGCACTTTATATTAACAAAGTAAAATCCGACCTTGAAGCTTTACAAATTGCCCGCAAAAATTTATCCGTATCTTATCATAATTACAGTTATGCAATAAAAAATAACGAAAGCAGCGATGAAATTACGCGTCTATATGACATCATGATTGAAGATGCAAATAAATACAATGAACTAGTCCCTCCAGAAGTACACATTGGAAATAATGGCATTTTGGTTAACCATGTTATCGATTCTAATAATGCTCTATATACAGAAACCCACAACAAGCTGATCAATGCTTCTAAAAATCTTTTAGGAGCTGCCATAGCACCTGATGTAGAAGATCCGCTTTATACTTTAAAAAGTACCATCTACAATTTACCTGCTACAGATTTTTATGATGCATCTAGCATTCGAGATTTTATCAATTCTAACGGATTAACAGATGTGGCTATTTACAATGGAAATGATTTATCTAATATAAAGATTACCAATTCCAAAAATTATTTAATCTCGGGCCTGCAAATTGCTGAATATATGGAAAAGCTTAACAATTTAATTAAAGAACAAGAGCAAAAGCCTTTTTTTGATGCCGATCTAGCAGACAGAATTTTCAATACAGTCCAACAAATAACAGCACACCCGTCATACGATAAAATCACCTCAGTAGTTCAAGAGCTTAGTGAATATTTAACTGCAGTTTTTAAAAATTATGCGGCTTATGAATACTATGCTAATGGAGAAACCTCGGCTGAGGCTAAAATAACTGATCTACAAAGCAAATGCGGCTTATTAATTCCAAACATTACAAATTATACAATTGACCAATTAAAAACAGAATACAAAGATCTAAACATTTCTTCTTTAGCCCTCCGTTCAAACGCTGAAATTTCCGCTGTTATAGCCAAAGCCACACATATCTCAAATGTTGAGGCTACTTCTGTATCTGTGGTAGGTCCATTTGATTTAGCAGCCGACATACAAAATTTCCGAGATCTAATTGAGCAGGTTAAGAATCTGGATACATTTAATGCTTCTTTAGCCGAGCAGATCATAAATTTTATACCTACACTAACCGCTAAATATTCTAAATATCAAAAAGACGAGCTGCAACAAGAGCTGAACAAATATCAACCTTTCCTAAGTACACTTTATTTAAATTATTTATCCTATTCTTATATTAACGTTTCTAATACAACAACAACGACGACGGCAAAAAATGTTTTACAAACAAAAATCGACGAATTTAAATATCGTTTTAATATTATGCAAGCTCCTGCAGCTACAGATGATTTTTTAGCCAACTTCAAATCTACTATTATTAATTTCGATGCTGATAATATTATTGATCGCTCTAATTTTTTCCTAAATGACATAGCTGCTTTTAAAGCTCATGCTCTGCAAACAGTGCAAGATGCTCTGCTCCCTGTTGATTTTAAAGCGGACCTGCAAAATTTTGAAATCTTGCTTTCAGAAAGGCAAAACTCTTTAACCTTTAATTATGCCAAAAACCTAGAATTTTTTAACTTTTTATCCCTTTTAAATGAAAAATATGCAGATACGCATACAGAAGAGCTAACGCAAATTTTTGACAGCCTGACTGGTATTGTACGCAAGGAAGACGGAAGCATAAACACGAATGAAACTGATATTCAAAACAGCTATTTATCAACACTTATCGAGTCAGTTGTAGGCTACAATTATGTTATGAATGGAAAAACCGCAGCCAGCCAATGCTTAGCTGCTCTACAAAAAACATTTAACACTGCTGCTATAAGCAAAACCATGCAGCCTTTTCAAACTAATTTAAATAATTTCCAAATAGTAAACCAAACAGCTTCTTTATATGCCACCGATATTGCCAATAACCTATTTGCGCAATGGGATACTATTACAAACACATTAACATTTCCTTCATCGGATGTTAATTCCGCAACACGTCAAACCACTAAAAACTTTCTAAACGCATTAGAAAACTTTAGAAAAATGGCAGTCAACAGCGGCAGCAGTTTTTATCAAAGGTCATACGATAATTTTATAAACCGTCTATCAGGCATGATCGATGCGTCTGAGGTAAACAATGGCACTTATACGATCCAGAAATATTTAGATATGGCCAGAGCACAACTCATACAAGAAGGTCAAGACAACGGCTCTTTACAGCATATTACTACTAAACTATTAAATCCAATCGGTGTCGCCACAGGTAAATTGAACTTCATCCTAGTACAAGAATGGATTAAAGATTATAAAACTGAAGCCGCCGATTATCGAACTTTAATAGATTCCATAGAATCCCCTAACATTACTGATGTTTTAAACTATTTTAAAGAGATTTTTTCAAACAATTATGTCAATACAGGCAATTCTTATAACCAACAAACAACCCAAAAGCTTCTCGATTCCCTGGACATTTTAAAAATCATGGGAGCAAACAAGCCAAGCCTGAAAAATGTCTACGATCAAATTCTGACAAGAATGCAAAGTGCGCTTACCAAGAGCTCTCGGGCAGAAGCTCAAGCTTATCTAGACAGTGCTAGTGCAGAAGAAATAACCAAAACAGACGGTACACGCAACCATATTGCTTCTCTTCTTTTAGATGGTAACACGAGTTTAGCAACTGATTTACAAAATATTATTACTCAAACCCTAACACAAGTTTCTGATTTAGACTCGGACTATCAAAATCTCTCTCAAATCAACATAGCCAAAGAAAAGACCCTGGAAGCTTTAATTGTCGGCAAACTAGCAGCAGCTTCCGCAAACAGCATGGGCAGCATCATCCAGGCTGTTTATAGCGAGATCCTGAACCAGATCCAAGAGCAGAAAACAGAATCCATAAGCTCTAAAAAGCTGACCGATCTTTTAGGTACTATTTTTAATAAAGGAGAGGATCTGCAAAGGGAGATTGGCTCTTTGGGGGATACTCTGGGATTAATGTCCAAGGGCAATGATTTAGTAGCCTCTATTACTAATGGTTTAGATGAATATATCAATTTTGTAAAAAGCAAAGTAGAAGAATATATACAAAAACAACGGACTAACGATCCGGATTACGTATCAGACGATTTGGACATGTCTACTGTTTATAACGATTTATCGCCAGCTTCTAAAGAAAAAGCTGCAGAGCTGGTGCACGGCATTATCGATCCGCTCTATGGAACAAACAGAACATATAATACAAATGCTTTAGATTATAATCCGGAGTATGACTTTAGCAAAAAAATATCCTTAAGGGTTATGGCTAAAAATTATGAAGCTATTTTTCCCAATTTAAAAAACAAGTATAATAAAATCATAGATGCTTTTAAGGAAATCCCGATAGGAAATACTACTTTAGCAGATACTTTAAACGCTTATTCCCAAGAAACAAATGTCCATGGCGTCGAAAGTAAAAATGTAGCTGAAGTTCTTTTCAACAATATAGGGGCCACGCCCAAGGCAACAGACAAGGTTAATAGCATTACACTTGGTGTTAATGCGGTAGGAACATATTTTAACTCTCAAAACACCAAATTGCAGCTAGAAGTTCAGACGGTTACCAATACTCATAATGAACTAATAACTTTTATCAAAACAGCCTGGCAGGCTTTATTTGACATTATCAAGAACATGATAGAAAAAATGAGCCGCTAATATATCTTACTGACAATTAACCTTATATATATGGTTAATTGTCAGCAAATGGGTAAAAATCTGATTTTTTATTAATTCAACCTAAGGATTAATTAAAAATAAAAGAGCTTTGATTTAGTCTAAAAGACAAGTCTTTAGCCTACTTACGGCCGGGCTTTTCACATAACACCTTGATTATAAAATACTTATATTTTAAACCGTTTGTTTTTAATATAAACAATTAATAATCAATAACTTGCAAAACAAGCTATTTTTAGATTAACACAAATCGCTTATTATTAACAGCTTAACTTATATCTTAAAGATAGTATTAAGATATTTTAAATTTTTCCTTTACATAGTATCAAATTTGTGTTATAATTAAACTAGAAGGAGGAATTTTAAGCATATGACAAACAATCTAAAAAATCAAACTATCTCAGAGGAAGGTTTAGAAAAACTTATGGAGCAGTATACTGCTATGGCTCAGAAGGCTATATTAATGTTGCAATCCAATGATCCTGATGAAAAAGCCAAGGCTTTAGAAGAGCTTAACAAGCTAAAATCTGAGCTTATAAAAACTATTTATTCTTGTGCCGACAAGGTAGGCATGTCTAGAGAACAGATCGACCAAATGATTAAAAATCCTGCTGCTTTTCTTTCTCAAGAAACAACAGCAAAGTAATTAATCCTTCAAAAATTAACAATAATAATAAACCCATAAAACAATAAATTATGTCAAATAACGGAATTTTAAAATATTTAAAGAGCTTTTACAAGTATGTTGACTCGTTCAACTCAGCCCAGGCTGGATTCGTGAATCTGGCGGAAGGCTACAGTGGTCTTTTATCTACAGCTAATGATGAAAAGATGAAAACTATGAAAATAAAACAAACGACTATTAATGCTCAAATTGACACAGTTAAAGGCCATACCGATGTAACTTCTACAGACAGAAAAAACGCTGAAGAAGAGTTAGCCCGTTTAAAATCCGACTTAAAACAGACCGAGCTGGAATATGAAAAACAGATTGAGTCTTTAACTCCAATCACCTCTGCCGTTCAGCAAATGGTAAAAACCTTAGCTTCCGGTGCTTCTATATTACCTCAGATCGGTGAATCTGTATTGACCACACTTTCCAAGGCCGTTGAACTGGCAAGTTCTGTAAGAGTTTAATAATTAACAATTTAATAAAATAAATAATATGAATACAACCACTACAACATTTACGCAAGCAGCCAATGCTGCTAATCAGAGTGTGTCTCAAACCACTCAGATTAGCAAAAAACAGCTGCAAAAAAAGCTTGTGCAGATGATTTTGTTTTTAACTGAAGTTTTAAACAAGATCAACGGTAATTCTACCGAACAAATTGAGCTGTCTGTTTTAAGATGCGAAAAATACACAGGTTTAATAAAACTTCTGCAGCAAGATTTAGAATCTCAAATTGAAAAAATAAAAAATATTAATAATGAAATTACAAATATTGAAAAAGACCAAAAGATTTTAAGCTGGGTTGCTTTAGGCTTAGGCATCGCGTGCTTTCTAATTGGCGGAGCTACTGCCTGGACAGGTGGCGGCCTAGGTCTTTTAGCCGTAGGCGTTTCTTTCATAGCTACTGCTAGTTTAGAACTCTCTGGCGCTATAGAAACTATGAACGAATCCATTGATGAAGCTAATAAAGGCTCTGATGGCATTTTATCTGATGAAGAAAAACAAAAAGCCGCTGGCCAGAAAATCGCCGCTAAAGTTGGTATTATTTTAGCTTTAACACTTTTAACAGCTGGCATTGCCGCTGCTGGTAGTACAGCAGCTGCCGGATCAAGCGCTGCAGCCGGTACTACCGGCGGAACTACTTCCGCCGCTTCTGCTGGAATGACTTCTACTGTTGCTCAAACAGGAGCTCACACCTCTAGAACAGCTGGACAAATAGCCACACAATTTGGAAAAGAGCTGGTTAAGGAAATACCCAAAGAGCTATTTTTCAACTCATTCTATGGATTTTCAACTTTCGGCATGGTCGAAGACTGTGCGATTGCGGCTAACGATACAAACCTGTCTAATGAAGATAAATTAACTATTAACATTGTGCTAACAGCTATTTCCATGCTGGCCGCTATAGCTATGGTTAGCAAAGGCAAATTCAGCGACTTAAAAAACGCTTTTACTAAAGCAAAATGGCGTATCAAGAACTTAACCAGAAGCAAAGCTGATAAACAGGCTAGAAACTTAGCTGCTAGTAAATTTCAAAAAGCTTTTAGAAATTACAAAGCTACTAAAGCTGACAGAGATTTATTAGCTTTATTGAAAAGGAACAAAAACACAAGACCAACCCCTCCCCCACGCCCAACTGGAGAAAGATTACAAAACCTAAAAGCATTCATTGATAAGAGAAGAGCTCTTAAACCAACTGCTAACGCTGTCAAAGCAACTGCTAACACTACCAAATCAACTGCTAACGCTGTCAAAGCCACTTTTAAAAGAATTAACAATATGATTGATTCACTGATCAGCAAGACAATCTCTAAAAAAAACAGGAATATGATTAAGATAATACTTAAGATAATACTAACAAATATCGCTACAATTCCAAGTGCTATAAACGCTAAATTAAACATAAACAAAGGTGATTTGCAAAAAAAGTTAGGTGGTTTTTTGAAAACAGCCAGCTACATCAAAGCATCTGAAGGCTTAGTTGACGAATTTCTGCAGCAAAACCGCAACTTTATCGAACTGGTTAAAGAATTTATGGAAAATGTTCAGTCTGTCATTAAGACAAGCGCTACAAATCCTCAAGATTATCTTGCCGACGAAACTGAGTTTGCCAGAATTTTCGGACAAGCTGTTTAAAAGTTAAATTAAATAAATAATAAAAAGGAGAATAATAATTATGGTATTCCAATTTACAGAATCTGTTGCTTCTATCTCTGCTGATAGCATCAACAATTTAAGACAAAATTTTATTAACATCATGCGTACCGGTCTAGACCTAGAGCAGGTAACAGCCGACACAAATAGAGATTTAGCTCTGCACGTATATGACAGCATGAAATTGGCCGGTGAAAAAGAAAAGGAAATGAAAGAGATCGAAGGAACTGCCAATATAACGAGCGGTATTATCGGCTTAGTTGCCTGCGGCGCTGGTTTCTTAAATTCTATAAGAACCCAAAATAAAATTTCCAGTAACAATCGTGGTTTACGAAGAACCCAAAAACTAAAAAATTCAAATGCAACTTCTGTTGGATCAGGAGGCTCAGATCGAAACGCATCTACTAATCCATTCCCGCAAGGTAAAGAGCTTGACAAGCAGCTGACCGCTAATCAACGTAGCTGGATTCCGTTCACCCGAAAAACCCAAAAAACAAATCATGAACAGTTCAGAAACACTAAAAACAATCTTGGAGCTGCAAAGTACGGACCAGAGCGCACACAAATTAAAGAACGCTTGGACAAAAGAGAAGCCAAGTTTACCGAAAACAAAGCTGCTGCTGAAAGATCAGATCACAACATGCCTATGATGATCCAAGGTTTTAACACAGCTATTAGCTCTATAACCAATGGTTATGCTTCTACTAAAACCGCTCCTTTAGCTTACGAAAAGGCTTGCTACGAAGCTGGTGTTGAACTGGCCCGCAATCTAATCGAAACTAACCGATCTATTGGCCAGACAGAACATGATACCGCTATGAAATTCTCAAGACTGACAGACGATCTTTTAAATACTGAAGAGACTCTGAACAGATATCATGCCAGAGCTTAATTAAACTAACAAATTTCCCTCCTTTTTGAGGCTGCTGGGATTTACAAAATCTCAGCGGTCTTTTCTTTTATCTAATTTTTAATCAGAAGACAAAAATCTGGTTCTTTATTTTTTCTATTTTATTTTAAAATTTTTAAAACAAAGCAGTCTTTAATAATTGAGTTAAAATTAAACCTTACTTATTTCATGAATTTCTTTTTTATAAAACCCCCTAATTTTAATCAAGAGAGGAAACAAAAAAAGAAATCCATGAAAAATCCGGGCGTTATTTATATATATATTAAAAAAGGCTTATCAAAAAATCGGAAAAATAAGACAATAAGCTACATGGCGGCAAGCTACATAGCAGTTGCTGGCAAAAGGTGGCTTAAAATAACAAAGGCTTTACAAAACAGGCTATGGATAAGCTGGAAAAGACTTTAGAAAAATTCAAAGAATTTGATTTAACTTTTACTAAAAAAGAAAAAAATATTTTTCTTTTAGATTACCATGATCTGCAATTTGATCTGGTGCATAAAAAAGACAAGCTTTATTTAAAAGCTAAAATTACCGGCTGTCCTAGCAAGGGGCGGGAAGTACTTTTTTCCTATCTGATGAGAGCCAATCTTTTAGCCGAGAGCACATATGGCAACAGCATTGGAATGGACATTGAAGAGAAGTCCTTGACTTTGACAGGAACAGTGCCGTATGAAGCAAGTTATGAGCTTTTCAAAGAAAAGCTAGAGCTTTTTTTGGGAGCCAGGGAGATTTGGGAAAAAGAAATCAAAGAATTCATTCAAAAAGCAGGCATATAGAGCCGCTAAGCTACAAGACGAGATCAAAATAAGCCGGGTAAAAAGGTAAATGGCAAATTTTTTAACAGCAGCAGAAGGGCCTCTCAAAGGGCTGATTTTAACTTTAGCAGACCGTGAGCAATATGTTCTTGGCCGGGATAAAGACGTCTCTGATCTGCTATTGGAAGAGGCCTCTGTCAGCCGTCGCCATGCACTTTTTAAAAAAACTGCCGCTGGCTATACCATCGAAAATCTATCTGACACCAATCCTTTACTAGTTAACGGCAAACCAATCAAACTGCCCCATCTTTTAAAAGAAACCGACACTATAAAAATTGGCGAGAACCTATTTAAATACAGCTTAAAAGAGCCGGAAGCAGCCTCTGAAGAAGCTGAACCGGCCGACGACGATGAGTTTCCCGAAAATAAAACTGCCAAAAAAGCCGTAGGCCAAGCCCCTTCTTATGAAGCTGCGGAAGAAGGCGGCGAAGCAGAAGAGCCTTTATCTGAAGACGAGCATCTCTATGATACTATTTTCGAAGACAGAGACCTGGAAGAGCCATCTTATCCACCTCCGATACAGGGGGAGCTGATTTTAAGGGTTGTTTCCGGCCCTAACGTAGGTGCCGAGTTCAACCTGGAAAAAAACAAAAGCTATGTGATTGGCAAGGATCCGGAAAGTGCTGATATTATTTTTAATGATCTGAGTGTTTCCAACCGCCATTGTGTACTTTCTATTGACAAGGAAAATAATATTTTTGTAGAAGATTTGGGTTCCAAAAATTCAACCCTGATCAACTCTAAAAAAAGCAAGGGCAAAAAACAGCTCTCTTCCAAAGATCTAGTTGCTTTAGGCAGTTCTGTTTTTGTAGTCTCCGGCAATGCCGAGAAGTTAGAAACTATTTATACCCCGGCCCCGCAAGAAGCAGAAGAAGAGGAAGAAGCAGAAGAGCAAAAAGAAAAAACAAAGCCCAAGGTAATTTCCTGGAAAAAGAAAATTATTCCCTTGCATTATTTAGTTTTAACATCTTTAGCCGCAGTTATTCTGCTTAGTATGTCGCTGGCTTTTTTTTCGCTTTTCAAAAGCGAAAAAATTGAAATCGTCAAAAAAGACTACTCGGAAGAGATTGAAGAGATTGTCTCTGATTATAAATCTGTTAATTTTTCTTTTAATCCGGCCATGTACAAACTGTTTTTAACCGGCCATGTCCTGACCCAAATTGAGCAAGAAGAGCTTTTGTATAAATTAAAAGCGTTGGCTTTTATCGAGAGTCTTGAAAACAATATTATCATTGATGAGCTGGTATGGAAAAACATGAACGATATTTTAGAAAATCTATCGGGATTCCGCTCTGTTTCCATCCGCAGTCTAAAAGCTGGAGAGTTTGTCGTGCAGGGCTATGTAGAAACGGTAAATGATGCTCAAAAGCTCTCTGATTTTTTAAATGCCAATTTCCCCTATTTAGAAAAATTAAAAAATGAAGTTGTGATTGAGTCTATTTTAAAAATTGATATCGGCTCGCAAATCATCTTTCACGGTCTTAGCAACATCTCTTTTGAGCTAGCTTCCGGAGAACTGATTTTAGCCGGCAGATACAGTTCTGATGAAACAGGGCAAATGCACAAACTAGTAAAATACTTAAAAAACAAAAAAGGCATCCATTCCATTAAAAATATTGCCATTGAAACAACGCCCGACATGGCCAGGATAGACATTTCTAAAGATTATCCGGTTGCCGGCCTGATTGAAAAAGACGATGAAGAATTTTCTATTGTGATTCAAAATAAAATTTTAAATATTGGCGATTACATAGATGGCATGAGGCTAACAGAAATCAAAGCACATATGATTTATCTTGAAAAAGATGGCTTAAAATATAAAATCAATTATAAAAGATAAATAAAGGAAAGCTAAAATATGTACGGACTAGAAAAAGGCAAGCAGCCCAAAAAATTTGATTTTGATTTAGAAATTGAGATCAAAAAACAACCGGCGCGCAAAAAAGCTATTTTAAATAAAGCGTCGGAAAACTTGGCCAAGATCAAAGGCGAGCTGAGATCTCCCAAATGTAAAAAAAGCCAAGAACTGATTAAAATAGCCGATGCCTACGATGCTCTTAAAAAAGTTATTAACAAAATCAAATAAAGGAGAAAATTATGACAGATACTCGTGGTATTGATACAAAAGCAGCACTGTCAAAAATTGAATTTCAATCATTAATTGAATATTATAATACGCAACAAAAACATGTAACAGAAAAATTAAGTTCATTGGCTGCAAATACTTCAGGAACTTCTCCAGGACAATTTTTGCTGATGCAATTAGAAATGGCTAGAGTCACTCAAACTGGCGATTCGATTTCTAACGTAATCTCACAAGTAAATTCAATGATTAACAATGCCATTAGAAACTTAAAAGGCCAATAATCAGTTTAATGCTTAATGAGCTTATATTAAAAACCAGGGCTGAGCAAACAGCCGCGTAAGTTAGACAAAAAAGGAAATAAGATGAAAGAGATAATAGCAAAGTATCAAGATAATTTTGAGCTCTTTTTAGAAGCGGGTTTTATAGCTGTCAACCAAATGGACGAGCCGGCAGCCACCAGCCTGTTTAAAGCTGCCGATCTGCTCAAGCCGGCGGATAATGTCCTACCGGAGATTGGCCGGGGCTATTTACAGCTGCATCTTTTAAATCTCAAAGAAGCGGCCAAATGCTTTGAAAAAGTGTTAAAAAAAGAACCGGACAATTTGATGGCCAAAACTTTTTTAGGCATTACGCTGAGTTGGATGCCCAAGGAAATTGTCAAAGGAGAAAAGATTCTCAAAGAGACGGAGAAATCTTCAGACAAAACAACTAAGAAGCTATCGCATACTGCGCTTAATTTTAATGACAAATTCATTAAAAAAGAAGTGTCTCCTGCCGAGATCCAGAAAGCCAAGAGCAAAGCTAATATAAAAAAGAAGCCAACTAAAAACAAGAGATAAAAGTTCATGGTAGATGCACCTTTTCAGCCGGAAAAACTGCCGGAGATCGGCCCGAAGCCCGTACAGGGGCCGCAGGGACTGGGTCCTGATGAAAAAGAATTCCAGTCTTTGATGCAGGAAAAAACGACCGGCGAAATCAGTCCTTTGCAGGTAAGCAATAAAAAAACGGCTGCCGAAGCTCCTTCCATGGAAGGGCTATTAAAGCAGCTAGAAAATGCTGACGGGATGCTAAAGAAATTCAACAATATTCTACAATTTCCCCAGCTGAAGCTAAAAGAATCTCATAAAAGGCTGCTGAATACCAAGTTAAAAAATGCTATGGCGGATATTGATGGTGCTGCTAAAGCCTCTAAAACCAAAATTCTGGAAAAGACCGATACTTCGAACATGCAGCCGGTGGCCAAATTTATATCTTTTGTCGGAGACGGACACAGCCAGCTGTCGGAAGCCAGAAACAATCTTTCCGAGATGGTCAAAAAGAAAAAACAGATTACCCCTGCCAACATGCTTTTGATGCAGGTAAAAATCGCTCAGGCCCAGCAGGAAATCGAATTTTCTTCGATTTTACTTTCCAAAGTAGTCGAAGGCATCCGCCAAACTTTAAACATTCAAATCCAGTAAAAACCTATGCAAACACCTTCTTATGACAAAATTATCAATCAGCTAGACGAGATTGAACTGACTGCTGTACATGGCAGGATTACAGAAGTGGTTGGCATGCTGATCAAGGCAGTCGTTCCGCAGGTTAAAATGGGAGAGGTTTGTTTAATTAAAAGAAAAGGCACTCCTTTAATTTCCGAGGTTATTGGTTTTACCAAAGAAGAAGTTTTACTTTCTCCTTTAGGCGATATGGCGGGCATTGGCTCTTCTTCCGAAGTTATTCCTTTACAGATGTCTATGCACATCAAAGTGGGGGAAGAGTTACTGGGGCGGGTAATCAACGGTGTGGGCGAGCCTTTAGATGTCGATGAAAAAGGCCCTTTAAACTTAAGCGAAGAATATCCTGTTGTTGGCCAACCCCCTGATCCTTTAAAACGAGAAATTATTTCGAAGCCGCTTTCTACTGGGATTCGCTGTCTTGATTCTGTCTTAACTGTTGGCAAAGGACAAAGGGTAGGTATTTTTGCTGGCTCGGGTGTTGGCAAATCTACTCTATTAGGCATGATTTCGCGTTATGCCAAAGCGGATGTCAACGTGATTGCGCTAATTGGAGAAAGGGGCAGAGAGGTAAAAGAGTTTATTAAAGACGACTTGGGAGAAGAAGGGCTTAAGCGTTCAGTGATTGTAGTTTCCACCTCTGACCAGGCAGCGCAGCTACGGATTAATGCGGCCTTAGTTGGAACAGCCATTGCCGAATATTTCCGCGACCAGGGCAAATCGGTAATTTTAATGATGGACTCTGTTACCAGATATGCCAGAGCGATCCGGGAGATTGGCCTAGCTGCAGGAGAGCCTCCTGCCAGAGCGGGATATACGCCTTCTGTATTTGCCGTTTTGCCCAAGCTATTGGAAAGATCGGGCAATTCGGACAAAGGTTCGATTACCGCTTTTTATACTATTTTAGTAGCGGGAGATGATTTAAATGAACCGGTTGCCGACGAGACCAGGTCTATTTTAGACGGGCACATCAACCTATCCAATGAGCTGGCCAGAAAGTATCATTATCCGGCTATTGATGTACTAACCTCCATCAGCCGGGTATTTCCTAACATTGTTGATAAAAAACACCAGGAGCAGGTTGGCAAGCTAAGGGAAGTGCTAGCAAACTACAAAAAAAACGAGCTGTTAATCCGGATTGGAGAATATAAGCCGGGCTCTGACAAAGATGCTGATTTTGCTATTAAGTATATAGATAAGGTCAATCGTTTTTTAAAACAGCAAGTGCAAGACAAATCTACTTTTGAAAAATCTCTGCAAGAGCTGCTGAAACTGTTTAGTTAAGACTCATATGGGCAAAGAAAAATATCCGCTTTCCGATGTTTTAAAAATAAAAAAGCGTAAATTTGAACAAGCCGTCAAAGTTTTTGAAGAAAAGACCCAAAAACTTTTAGATGAAGAAGAAAAACTGTATCAAGCAGAAGAAGAAAAAAACAAAGTGTTAGAGCACAAAGTAGCCAAGTTAAATCAGATTAGGCAAGCATTAGATAAAGGCGAGCATTATGAAAAAATTGAAATGATGAAAAACTATCTAGACATTGTCAAAGACCAGCTCAAGGAAAAACAGCAGCAAGTGAAACAGCAAAAAAAAGAAGTGGAAAAAGCGGAAAAAGAACTGGAGGATGCTAAAAAAGATCTTTTTGAGAAAAAAAAGGATTTAGAAAAATTTAATATCCACAAAGAGCAATGGCAAAAAGAAGCTTATTTTGAAGAGCTCAAAGAAGAAGCCAAAGAAGAAGACGAGATGGGATCGGTCAGGCATGTAAGAAAACATAAAAATCGTAAAAAGGGTCATTAAATTATGGACAAACCAATTTCCCCTTCTTTTCCTAATGCAGATGACGGCAAAACAGAAAAAAAAGAAAAGCCGAACAGCAAGGCTTTTAAAAAAGCCTACGAAAAGGCAGATTCTAAACAGCCGAATCAATTTTCTTCTAAAGAAATTAAAAAAGGGAAAAAGCATTTTAAATCTACTGAAGCTAAAACTTCCGGCAAAGAACAGCCAAAGGAACAAGCAACTGCTTCAACTTCTCAGAAAAAAACTGAAGGTAAAACTACTTTTCCCAAAGGACAGCAAAAAAACATGCATGAAGATGCTAAAAAAGTACAGTCAGAGCCTTTTAAAGAAGCAGACCAACCAAAAACACCTCCCGAGCAAGAAAAATTTGCCCAATTTCAAACAGACGGGAACAATTCTCAAAAAGAAACTAAACCAGTACAAAAAAAAACTGAAGCTAAAACTTCCGGCAAAGAACAGCCAAAGGAACAAGCAACTGCTTCAA